>JBBSSO010000066.1:0-7952 GCA_038241905.1 Cytophagales bacterium
GGCATAGGCTACTTGCTGGCGGGTATGCACTAATAAATGCACATTGCCCTGGCCTGCGCCCTTCTGCTGAACTTTTACCTGTAGGTTATCTGGCCCGTTGGAAGACACGGCCAGAACGGTACCATTTTCTTGGGCGCGCGGCAAGGGTTGGGTAAACATCTGGCCGTTGGGACCTTTAAATACCGCGCGGTACGTTTGCCCAGCCTGCGGGGTCATGGTAAAACTCCCGATTCCAAACTTGTAGGTATAGAATTGGGCGATGGTATCGTTTTGAGCATTTAACACCGATCCCACAAAGCTGCCTCCTTTGCCGTTTTTATCTACTACTCTAAACGCCACTTTGCTTGGCAAACCGTTCACCAGCTGCCCTCCTTCTGGAAAAAACTGGGTGTCAAATTCTACTGACGGCCCGGTAGCAGGCACTTGAAACGGCCGGAACGTATTAATAACGGTAATGGGTTTCTCATAAAAGAAGGCGGCACCGGCGTTTTTCATCCAGTTAGTGTAGGCGCGCAACACATAATTACCAGAAGGCAAATTGGGCGGCACTTCCAGGAAACCGTTTCCAGCTCCCTCGCTCATGGCCAATTTGGTTTGCAGCATGGGCACCTGCTCCTGGTTTAGAACTTCAATGTACAACACCTTGCTCAGGTTGGACGGATAATGGCGCGCAGCCTCTACCAGATAGGCTTTAAACCACATGGTTTCGCCGGCCAGGTATGCGCTCCGGTCTGTGTGCAGGTACACTTTTTCTTGTGCCGTTTGCTGGGCATAAGTCTCAAAGCTCTGCTGCAGCGTTTGCACGGGGGTAGACTGCGAAAATGCCTGCCCAGACATTACCACGCAAACTCCTAAAAGACAAAGCGCTCTTCTTACTAATTTCTTCTGCATGTGTGTAAAGCTTACCAAAAGCTAGGTTTTTTACCGGTGCCTCCGGCATCGCGACAGTCTACGCAGCCGTAGCGCACCATCCAAGCGATTCCTTCTGACGGAAGATTATCAATGGGGTCTCGCCGGTCAACTTGCACATACCGCAACGCGATAAAATCATTTATAAAGTTCTGGTCCAAAGCGCCATCAATCAATGGAATTTCCTGAAAAAAGCAGTCTGGGGTAAACTTAAAAGCGTAGGGCTGCAGTTGGGTTTTGTCTAGAAAGAATCGCTTGGTTACCATTGATTTTACGCTAAAAAACCCCAAAACCGGATCTGCTGGCGCATTGCGGTTGGTAATATTGCCGCGCACCTGCGATGGTTGAGAGTCAAAAAGAGAACCTACTTCTTCCGTATTTTTCCGCAAGATTTGCCAGAAATCAAATTCTGCCTGGCTGATGGCATATTGCCTGACCAACATACTGTACCGCAGGGCCAACTTTTCAGAATTTCCGTTGATAGAAGTCAGCCTGAAATTATTGACCACGTCTTCGGCTAATTTAGATGAAGCACCTACCAAAATGGCAGAAGAAGGATTGTACCGGTAGCACAATTGGTACACGCTGTCATCGGGGGTGCGCAACCGCATTTTTCCATCGGCTCCTAATATATTGGCGGTTACGTACGGTGCGGCATAGGCAAAGGTCTCCTCAAATTCCCAGCGGTAATAACGGGTTTTGCTGGTGGGATCATGGGTGCTCACCCGAATGTTGACCAAATCTCCTTCCACGCCCCAAGTTATAGCATCAATGGGCGGAGTAGGCGTAGCGGCCATCTGGGTAGACATGTATTCTAGCCCAGCTTTGGTCTTTATTCGGAGTCTGTATTCAGTGCCGTAAACAACGTTGAGGCCAGCGGCTTTGTAAAGCCCCGGTGCGCGCTCCACCAAACTAATTTTGTTGTTAGTGCCGTGTTCTATCCAAACGGTGGCGCCTACTTCGCCCTTGGCGGCCCCTTTACTTTCTAGGCGTTGGCTGCGGGTAAGTTTTACCTCGGCGGTGCCGGCCTCTACGTACAAGCTGCCGTCTACCACCAGCAGGCCTTCGCCTTTGGCGGTTACGGGGAGCTCGTATTCCTCCACGCAGGCCGTGAGTAGAATCAAGCTTAGGCACCAGCCTATATTTAACCAAGAGCGCATCATTAGAATTTAAAATTATACGTGACCGTAGGAATAGGCCGCCCAAAAACAGACAGTTTGTAGCCTTTCACTACGCCTTCCTCCGATTTAAAATAAATAGAATACGGGTTTTTACGGCCCGTAACGTTGTACACCGATAGTGACCAGGAAGAGTGGGCCAGCTTTTTAGCTTTGTGCCCGCCCTCTAGGTTTAGAGCCACATCTGCGCGGTAATAATCTGGTACTCTAAATTGGTTGCGGTCTGAGTAGAAAATGCGTTTGCCGCCGCCTAGCTCATAAATGCCCAACGGAAACGTAATTGGTCGGCCGCTGCTGTACACAAAATTAGCAGAGGCACTTATGCGGCGACTGAACCGGTAGTTACTCACTAGGTTCAAGCTGTGTGGTTGGTCAAAATTGCTGGGATAGTACACGCCGCCGTTCACTTTCTCCTCAAAATCTTGGCCGTCAGATTGCAGCAAAGATTTGGAATACGTGTAGCTCAGCCAGCCGTTTAACTTGCCTTCGGTTTTCTTAACCATCGCTTCCACGCCGTACGCTTTGCCTTTGGAGTTAATCACATCGGTTTCTATGTGGTGGTTGAGCAAAAGTTGGGCGCCGCTTTTATAGTCCAGCAAGTGTTGCATGGTTTTGTAATACACTTCCAAGGATGTTTCAACGATGTTGTTTTTAAAGTTCTTGAAAAAACCCAGCGCGTACTGGTCGCCTAATTGGGGTTGGATGTGGGAATCGCTCAGTTTCCAGATATCGGTGGGTGAGATCATGGCCGAGTTGGTGAGCATGTGCAAGTATTGCCGCGTGCGGTTATAGCCCACTTTTACCGAGGCACTTTCCGTAAAGCTGAACCGCGCAGACGCCCGGTATTCCGGCCCGTGGTAGGTTTTTATAACATCGGCGGAGCCGTACGTGTTGGTTTCTGCTACCGTATTTTCATCTTTGGGAACGTCTGGCGCATAGGTTAGCACCGTTTTAGGACCCAAATACGTGAAAAAAGAATACCTAATTCCTGCCGTGACAGACAGGCGCGGCGTTACTTCATAGGTGTCACTTAAATACAACGCGCTTTCCAGTCCTTGCTCCTTGGCTAGTTTATCTGGGGCTACCAAAGAGGCCTCGCCGAGGGGACTAAACGTGCCGGGGTTTAGCTGATGCAACATGGTGCTAGCGCCCAGATCAATGGTGTGGGCCAGGTTGAGGTTGTACACAAAATCAGTTTTCAGGCTGAACTGTTCTTGCCGGTACGCCAATTTAAAAGCGTTCACCTCATTATTAGAACTGGTTACGCGGTAGTTGTAGCCGCTAAAAGCGCCCGTAACGGTGCCGTACAGGTTTTCTTGGAACACGTGGCCCCACTTTAGCGCTAGGCTTTGGTTTTGGTATTCATACAGCGTATCGCTGGCTAATTTAAACGCGTCTTTGCTAAAATAACCCGTTACACTGATGGTATTGTTGTCATTGGGCGCATGATGCAGACCCACGTTAAGGTCATAAAAAGAAGCCTTGCTCCGGTTAAGGTTGCTATTGGGCAGTTGCTTCAGCAGCCAGTCTGAATAAGACGTCCGCCCGCCGATGATGAAGGACGTTTTGTCTTTGATGATGGGTCCCTCAAGCGTTAACCTGCTCGCAATTAAACCAATACCACCAGCGCCAGAAAATTTCTGTTTGTTGCCTTCGCGCGAGGTTATATCTAGCACCGAAGCCAGACGGCCGCCGTATTTGGCTGGCATACTGCTTTTATACAACTCAATGCCTTTGACTATATCTGGATTAAACGCCGAGAAAAACCCAAACAAATGCGATGGGTTAAAGATGGTGGCATCATTGAAAAGGATCAGGTTTTGATCAGCGGCGCCACCGCGCACGTTTAGGCCGGTAGAACTTTCGCCCACAGATTTTACGCCGGGCAAGGTGAGCATTACTTTCAGCACATCGGCTTCGCCGAAGGCAGTGGGCACTTGCTTAATGGTGCTAATGTCTAGCTTGGTAACGCCCAACGCGGTGCTGGTCACGTTGCGGGCGCGGTTGCCACTTACTAGTACTTCGCCCAATGTTACCACGTGGCTGCTCAAATCTACGGACAGGCGCCCGTCTGAGTACAACATGATTTGCCGCTTGGTTTCGCGGCGGCCAATGCTCCGGATAATAAGGGTATGCCGGCCTTTGGGCAAGGCTAGGGCATAGACGCCGTTTTCGTCAGTATTTACGGCCGTAAGCGGTGACTCAATCATGACGACGGCGCCAATCACGGCCTCGCCAGTTTTAGCGTCTAACACCTTGCCGCGCAGGGTGGCGGTGCCGGGCGTGATTTTATTGGTCTTTAAACCGATTTCATAGAGCTTGGTTTCTGAACCTACCGAAGCTGTTTTAGCCGAGTTTTTGGAAAAGTAGCCCGGAAACTCCTCGTCAGAACCGCCGTTGTTTGCGCCGCTGTTCAGGAAATCTGAAGGAAGCTGGGCCTGTAGTTCTTCGCCTTTAATAATGAAAACGCGCTGGTCTTGGTCAATGCCAAAGCGGTAAGGCGTGTTTTTGAAAAGTTGCTCCAGCACGGCCGGCAGCGGCTGGTTGGCAGCGGACAGCGTAACAGAAAGGCTATCCGTTTGGGCGGGGTTAAAGTAAAAACGGTACCCGGTCTGGGCCTCGGCTTGCCGCACAAATTCTTGGAAAGATACGCCCGCAAACGAGCCCGTTATTCCTTTGGATGGCGATGTCTGGGCCAGGGATTGTTGGACGGAAAAGCTGCCCAGCGCAAGCAGGCAAGCAAAGAAGAAAAGGTACTTTTTCATCGACCGCTGGTTAAAAGGTCATACTCCCGGGCGATGGTGGCGTAGGCGGCCTCGCGGTTTTGTTTGAAATTGAGCGGCATATTTTTGAGGCGCTGGGTTAGTTCGGCCCGCTTGTCTGAAAACACTTTGAGCACAGAACCTTTGCTGCTGATGCGGTGCGCCTGACCATCTTTGAGAATGTAATAGGTGTCTTTGTCTGTAAAAGAGATTTCGGTGTTTTGTTTGAGAGAAGTTTTCTGGCGCTTGGCCAGTACATGCACGGTGCCTTGGTAAAGTTGGTCGTAGAAACCGGCGGGGAGATTATTCATCGCCGGTAGGCGCACAAAATGATGGCCTTGCATGGTAAAACTGCTGACCTGCTCAGGGTTAATCTGAATTTTAATTGGCGTACCCGCCGCACCTGGCCGAACTACTACCACGGCTTCGTTTGCGATGTCATAGAGCAGCGGAATGCGCGGGTAAAAAATGCCGTGGTACGTAATGCCGGCATCGGTCCAGACGTCTGAGCCGAAGAACTGGTGGCCTTTGGTACGCAGCGTATATGCATTATACGCGCCGCCGCTGTAGATATGCGCCTGCTCCGCAAGTGCCGCGTGGTACAACGCTGCTTGCGGCGAAATTGCAACCCGGATGGAATCTGCTTTAAAAGTATTGGTGGTGGTGGTGGTACTACTTGTTTGAGAATGGGCGGCCTGCGTGCCGATAAAAAAGGGGCAGATTACCAAAAACAAGAATAAGCCTCGGGCCATGCTTGGAGTTCTTAAATATTTCAATGCAAGTTCTTAGAATATTCTACACTTACAATACATTTAAGCGGCAGATTAAAAATTTATTTAGGAATAAGTCAATAAAGAAAAAGTTGTTTTCGGCCTGTTTTTAGAAAAACAGGCCGAAAACAGCTAGTTAACCGAAATGCGTCTTTTCTGCGGGGTACTTTGGTGGGGTAATTGTAACAGAAAAATTACGTCGCGGGCTTGGGTGGGGGTAACGGCTAGCGGCGCTTCGCCCCGGATGGCTTGGACCACGTTTTGGTAAAAAGCGCGGTAATCGCCGGGCTCGCTGGCCAGTTTGCCAATAAAATGCAGACCCTGAAACTCTGTATTTAAATGGCCCCAAATTGCTTCCGGCTCCCGTCCCCAAGTGGCCGAGTTCTGGTCAGGGAATTGGCCGTTTTTTAGGGCTTCTTCCTGCACATCTATCCCAGATTTTAAGAAAGAACCCTTGCTGCCGTGCAACACGTAACGCGGAGCAGGCTCCCGGACCAGCAGCCCAGCCGAAAGAGAAACTTTTAAGTTTTCATAGTACAAAATAATTTCAAATTGGTCTACAACATCACTGCCTGGGCGTTGCGTCCGCAAATCGGCAAAGATTTCCTGCGGTTTCCCGAAAAGGCACAGCGCTTGGTCTAGGAGATGAGAACCCAAATCATACGCTAAGCCGGAGCCGGGCTGCGCTTCTTCTTTCCAGGTATTGGGCCGCACGTTGGCCCGAAAACGGTCAAAATGCGCGCGATATTCTACCAAATCTCCCAGCAAACCCGCTTGAACCACTTTCTGCACGGTTTTAAAATCACTGTCCCAGCGGCGGTTGTGGAAAACGGTTAGTATTTTTTGTTGTTGCTGGGCTAGTAAAATCAATTCATCGGCCTGGGCCGAGGTAGGAGTAAATGGTTTTTCTACCACCACGTGCTTGCCCGCTTGCAGGGCGCGTCGGGCCAGTTCAAAATGGGCGCTGTTGGGCGTGGCAATCACCACCAAATCAATGTTTGGGTCAGAGAAAATAGCATCGGCTTCCAAAGAAAGAATAGCCTTTGGATAACGCGTTTGCGCCAACGCGCGGCGTGGGTCTTTGGTCTCCCGAATCCGGTGCAAGTGTAACCCGCTTACCGCGTTTATGAAAGGTGCATGAAAAACTTGGCCAGCCATCCCGAAGCCAATTAACCCAACCTTTATTTCTTTTTCCGCTTGGTTCATACGCTATTTTAAACTCTCCATAATATCATTTAATCTAAAAATTACCCACTTGTAGGTATTGCAATTGATTTCTGGCCTAGCCAGATTTGCATCGTAATACGCACATATTCATCAGATTATAGCATGTATTCCTACCAAATCTCTGTTTTCGCAGGAATAACGGCATTTACCTAGAAAATAATTCTGATTTGTACACAAGGTACTATCAGATAGGCTTTAACCGTAATCAATTAACCCTTTAAATATCTAAATGTATGAACAAATTACAATCTCTCGCGCAAACCATGGTATTGCTGTTGGTGCTGGTTTTAGCCACTAACTGTAGCACAGAAGAAGAGGACGACACCCCGGCACCAACCAACGATACCAGTATTATGCCTTCTACTTTTGAAGGCAGAACCACCAATAAATTGGGGACCATTAGAGTAAACGACCGCAAAGTGACCTTGGGTGTTTGGGATCACGGCCAGATTGACGGTGATATTATTACACTGTACGTGAACGGCGAGAAGGTCATTAGCAATTACACCTTAACCGGCAGCAAGCGCACCGTAGATGTGACATTGAAATACAACGGTTATAACTACATTCTGCTGTATGCGCACAACGTGGGGTCTATTTCGCCTAATACGTGCAGCGTACAGATAACCGCAGACGGCAACACCAAGGATTTTGTATTGGAGTCTAACCTGAGCGCTAACGGCGCGGTAGATATTATTGTAGAATAAAAAACTCTTTCCCTAAAAACTGCCTCTCTGAGGAAGGAATTTTTAATGGAACTTCAGCCATTAGAATGGTAAAATTTAGAGTGATTCCATTATGTAAGGACGCAACAGTATTATATAAAATCAGCGGGCTGGCTAGGCAAAAGAAAGCCCAGCGGCTCGTTGTTTTTTTATTCGATGATGCACTTATAAAAAGGTTGTTTAAATAAATGTGGCGTTTCATAGGCAATTTCATAAATTAATGTACCTTTGAAACTGTATTAATATCAAAATATGAAAAACGGGAAAGTAAAATTCTTCAATGACGCCAAAGGTTTTGGTTTCATTAAAGACGCAGAATCAAACGAGGAGTATTTCGTACACGTGTCTAGCTTAGTAGACGAAATCAGAGAAAACGACGAC
>JBBSSO010000067.1:0-7926 GCA_038241905.1 Cytophagales bacterium
GACTTATTTTGGGTCATAGGCCCACTTCAGGTAAATGGAGCCCCAGGTAAAGCCGCCGCCAAACGCAGCTAGAATTACGTTGTCTCCTTTTTTAAATTTATTTTCAAACTCCCAGAGGCAAAGTGGAATGGTGCCGCTGGTGGTATTGCCGTATTTTTCAATGTTGATCATTACTTTTTCCGGACCCACACCCATGCGGTTTGCCGTCGCGTCAATGATGCGTTTGTTGGCTTGGTGAGGCACCAACCACGCAATATCCTCGTGTTTTAGGTGGTTGCGCTCCATAATTTCAGCAGACACATCGGCCATGCCTTTTACAGCAAACTTAAAAACCTGCTGCCCTTCTTGAAACGCAAAATGCTCGCGACGTTCCAGAGTCTCCAGCGTAGCTGGGCGGCGACTGCCACCCGCTTTTTGGTGCAAGTAAGGAGCGCCAGATCCATCGGAACGCATAATACTGTCTTGCACGCCCAAACCTTCGGTGTTGGGTTCTAGCATAACCGCTCCGCCGCCGTCTCCGAAGATAATGCACGTAGCACGATCTGTGTAATCTACAATAGAAGACATTTTATCGGCTCCTATCACAATTATTTTTTTGTATTTGCCCGTCTCAATGAATTGCGCCGCGGTAGCCAATGCAAAAAGAAAACCAGAACAAGCCGCTTGTAAATCATAGCCAAACGCATTAATGGCGCCTATTTCATGGCTAATAATGTTGGCGGTGGCCGGAAAAACAAAATCTGGGGTGGTAGTAGCGCAGATAATCATTTCTACCTCCGCAGCATCTGTATTGGTTTTTTTAAGTAAGTCTAGTACGGCTGGAATCGCGATGGCGGAAGTGCCTTGGTCTTCGCCCTTTAGAATGCGTCGCTCTTTAATGCCGGTCCGGCTCACAATCCATTCGTCGTTGGTATCTACATAACCCTCAAGTTCTTGGTTGGTTAAAATATACTCAGGGGCATATCCGCTTACTCCGGTTATTGCAGCGGTTATCTTACTCATAGCTATACGGTTGCGTTGGTAAAAGCCTGTGCTTAGGCGCTAAAGTGTTGTTTAAATTTCTCAGCAATTTGAGATTCTGCCATCTTGTTAGCCAAGTGAACCATGTTGCAGATAGCCTTTGGGCTGGAAACGCCGTGACCAATAACCGCATTGCCGTTTACGCCTAAGATAGGGCTACCGCCAACAGCTTCGTAGTTAAAACGGTCAAAGAAAGGGTCAGAGATGTTTTTCTGGCACAGGATGTCATATATAGACTCGGCCAGTTTAAGGATAACGTTACCGGTAAAGCCGTCACAGACAATGACGTCGGCCTTGTCGTTGAACAGGTCGCGGCCTTCTATGTTACCGATAAAATTAATGTTTTTGTTTTCTTTGAGGAGTTTGTGGGCTGGCTGCGTGGCCATGGTGCCTTTGCCTTCTTCTTCGCCCAAGTTCATTAACCCGATGCGAGGTTTGTCAATATTTAGCAGATACTTGGCCGTGATGGAGCCTATTTCGCCAAACTGTTCCAATACTTCTGGTTTGCAGTCAGCAATGGCGCCCACGTCTAGCATGATGCCATAACCACCAGCAAGTTTAGGAACAAAGCTAGCCAAGGCGGGCCGGAGGATGCCAGAAACTTGTTTTACGCTAAAAACAGCGCCCACCAGCATGGCGCCCGTGTTGCCGGCGCTACAGAAAGCGTCTACTTTTTTAGAGGCCAACATGCCATAACCCACCGCAATACTGGAGTCGGGCTTTTGGGTGAGGGCCTTGGTAGGATGTTCACCCATCCCAATAACTTGGGAGGAGTGAACAACCTTAATTCTGGATCCGTTATATTGGTGCTTTTGAAGGAGAGATTTAATGGTGCCTTCATCTCCGATAAGGAAAATTTCAACATCATTGCCTAAAGTCTCAGCCGCCAAAAGTGCGCCATCTACAACTGTTTCGGGGGCATAGTCGCCGCCCATTGCATCCAGAGCTATTTTCATGTAAAGGGATTTTGTATAGCCTACAAGTAACTAAAATAAAGCTTGAAAATAAGCTAAATTAGGCTACGGAGGCGTAATTTTTTATGGCCACTTTACCGTTGTGGTATAAATCGCCGTCTACTACATAGGCTCTGTGGTACTGATGCACCTCGCCTGTGGTTGGGCAAGTTGAAATAGTTTTCTCAGTAAGCTTGTAGTGGGTTCTTCTTTTATCTCTTCTGGTTTTGGAGATTTTTCGCTTTGGATGTGCCATCTCAGGTGTTTATTACAAAATTGGTTAGAAACTTATTTTAATTTTTTGAGAGCTTCAAATCTGGGATCAAGTGGCCCATCATTTTCTTCGCTTTCTTTATCTTCCTCGGCAGAGCCGGTACTATAAATCAAAAGCCCAGTTGACTCATCTTCCTCATCCTGACTTTGATCTTCTTCTTTAAACCGAGGGTGCAGCTTTTTCATGGGCAGCGCCAGGCCTATAAAATCATAAATATGCTGCGCCAGGTTAAGGTACTGCGTCTCTGGTGCAATCTGCAAAACGTTTACATCTAGCTCCACTTCTTCAGGTCCGAAGCGTACTAGCAGCACTTGGTCAATGAGCAATGGCTGTTCAAATTCCTCAAGGCTCCGGTCGCAAGTGACCTGAACGGTGCCTTCAATGTGGAAAGTGAACTGCAACAACAGCTCTGACTTATCTAGTTGCACGGTGGCAAGCAGCTGTCCGCCCAGAACCAAGTCTTGGTCAAACATTTCAAAGAAGCGGCTATCCAACACAAACTCGTAGTCATGGCTTTTGTTGCCAAGTTTTACCAAGTTTACATCGTATTTCTTAATCTCCTTCACGTTGCCTCTTTTTTTGCAAGTCGCAAAATTAGCAAGAAAATCTGTAATATAAAATACAAATATCTTATTTAGGCGGGTTAATATTTGCCTGTTTTCGGCCTGTTTTTCCAAAATCAAGCCGAAAACACCTTCAAGTTTTTCAATGTCTTACGCTTCGGCTCTGGCCCGCAGAATATCCAAGGCGGTAAAGAGTGCTTCCCGCAAAGATGTTTCATCGGCTTTGTTCTTTCCGGCAATATCATAGGCGGTGCCGTGGTCGGGTGAAGTGCGGACGATCGACAGGCCAGCCGTAAAGTTGACGCCTCGCTCAAAGGCCAGCGTTTTGAAAGGAATTAGTCCCTGGTCATGATAAAGCGCCAGAGTAGCGTCAAATTTCTGGTAACTGCGGGTCCCAAAGAATCCATCGGCCGGGTACGGCCCAAACACAAGGTTTCCTTTATCTTTAAGTTGTTCAATTACCGGCCGTATTAATTCCTCTTCTTCGCTGCCCAATAAACCATTTTCACCGGCGTGCGGGTTTAAGCCCAATACCGCAATCTTGGGTTTCTGAATCCCAAAATCTTGGCGGAGCGATTGATCCAAGATAGATAACTTCCGGATGAGCAGCTCAGCAGTGAGGTATTCTGTAACGTGTTTTAAAGGCACGTGCCCGGTGGCGGTGGCCACCCGTAAGTTGTCAGCCACCAAAAACATTAGGCTGTCGGTTGACTCAAAGTAATTAGTAAAGAACTCCGTGTGGCCCGGAAACTTGAAACCATCGCCCTGAATGTTGTCTTTATCTATGGGGGCCGTTACGATGGCTTTTAAATGACCGTCTTTTAGGTCTTTAGCAGCTTTTAGGAGCGCAGCTCGGGCCAGTTCGCCCGTAGTGGCAGAGGGCGTGCCGGGTGTGAACTCTATTTCTTGTTCCAAGCAATTGATAACACTTACCTTTTTTGGCTGCGCTTGGTCAGGGGCATGAATTTGCTGAAAACTGAAATTTTCCAACTCCAGCATTTTTCGGTATTTATTCACCACAGAACCCATGCCGTAAATAATAGGCAGGCAATAGTTCAACACGCGCGGATCAGCTAAGGTTTTTAGCACCACCTCGGGCCCGATGCCAGCAATATCTCCGATGGTAATCCCGATCCGGGGTTTTTGTTTTTGCTCCATGGCTTAGGCGTTGGCTTGTGAAGAAAGAAATTGGTACAGCAACCGCACGCTAGAACCGGTGGCTTGCTTGCCCCGGTAACTATCAGCGGCTTGTAAATAGGCAGTGCCAGCAATGTCTAAATGAACCCAAGGATAAGCTGTAAAGAACTCTAGAAACTTGCCTGCTGAAATGGCGCCCGCTTCGGCTCCGCCGATGTTTTTAAGGTCGGCGATATCTGATTTTAGGTGCTCTTGGTACTCATCCCACAACGGGAACTCCACTATGCGCTCATGGCTCAGCTCGCCGGCTACTTTTAAGCCATTTTTCAGCGTTTCATCAGCCGTGCCCATCATCACAATTCCTTCGCGGCCAACGGCGCGGGCCGCTGCTCCGGTTAAGGTGGCAATGTCAATAACCAAGGCCGGGTTGTATTTCTTAGCGAAATGCAGCGCATCTGCTAGTATTAAACGACCTTCTGCATCGGTGTTTAGAACTTCTACGGTGTGGCCGCTGTGCATGGTAATTACATCGCCAGGGGCGAAAGCTTTGCTACTCACCAGATTGTCAGTAGCCGGAATTAAGCCGATGACGTGCAACGGAACCTCGTTTTTGGCGAGCGCCAGAAATGTTCCAGCTACTACCGCCGCGCCCGACATGTCTGATTTCATCAGGTCCATGGAGTTGGGCGTGGGTTTTAGGCTCAGGCCACCCGTGTCATACACTACGCCTTTGCCTACAAGCACAAAAGGTTGCGCGTTGGTGGCGTTTGCTGGTTTCCATTCCAGGATGGTAAACGTAGGCTGTTCATCGCTGGCCTGGTTTACGCTCAGGAGGCCGCCCATTTTAAGGCTTTGGATTTGAATTTCATCCAAAATCTCAACCTTAACACCTGAACCTTCTACCATTTCCTGAACCTGCTGGCTTAGTAAAAGGGCGGTTTGTTTGTTAAAAGGGGTATTAATAAGGTCGCGGGTGCGGTACACGGCATTAAGCACATTGGCTAATTGGGAAACTTGCTTTTCAGAAATACCTGGGCCCGATACTGTTACTTTTTGCAGGCACGGTGGGTCGGCTTTCTCGGTTTTGTAGGTAAGAAAAGAGTAGTTGCTCAACACTAAACCCTCTGCCACAAATAGAGCCGCATCGCCGTTGTTGGCGTCTAGCAAGGAAATCTCGGCTACTTTATCGGCGAGTAGCCGTTGGTGCAAAGCATGGCCCGCTTTGCGGAGGGCTTCATTGGTTAAGGTTTGATTCTGCTTTTTCCCCGTGCAAAGAACGTACACGTGGTGCGACAGTTTATTGAGCGCTACCAACGGGCTTTTTTGGTCTAGTTGGCGATGCAGGTATTCTATCTCTTCTGGGGTGAATAATTCCTTCGGAATCTGTTCTGGGGCGGAGACTAGTACCGCCGTGTTGGTTTGTAACGGTATTGTTGCGGTGTAATTTAATTCTGTGCGCATAAGATGTGTATCTTTGGCCTGCAATATAGCCCTTACAAACGGAAACCGAAAACCAGTGAAGCCCGTTCAACCCAAGAAACACCTCGGCCAGCATTTCCTCACCGACCTCAACATTGCCCGCCAAATTGTGGACGCACTGCGCTTACCTAACGGCGTCAAAAACGTGCTGGAAGTCGGCCCCGGCATGGGCGTTTTAACCCAGTTCCTAATAAAAAACCCTGCCTACCAAACCACCGTCGTAGACATTGACCGCGATTCCATTGCGTGGCTAAACGAGCATTTTCCAGAGTTAGAGGGGCGCGTACTTTTGGCTGATTTCCTGAAAACCGACCTGAAAACACTATTTCCGGGGCCGTTTTCCGTCATCGGGAATTTCCCGTACAACATCTCCACGCAAATTCTATTTAAGGTGCTGGATCATCGGAATCAAGTGCCAGAGGTGGTGGGCATGCTGCAGAAAGAAGTGGCAGAGCGCATTGCGGCCCCGCACGGATCTAAAACCTACGGGATAATGAGCGTGCTGCTGCAAGCCTTTTACCACATTGAGTATTTGTTTACGGTGCATGAAAACGTGTTCAATCCGCCGCCCAAAGTAAAATCGGCGGTTATCCGGCTTACCCGCAATGAAGTTGAACAATTGCCTTGCGATGAAAAGCTATTTGTGCGAGTGGTAAAAGCTAGCTTCGCGACACGGCGCAAAACTCTCCGGAACTGCTTAAAACCTTTTAACTTGCCCGCAGAAATGACCCAAGATGCCCAGCTAGATAAACGCGCGGAGCAACTTTCTGTGAATGATTTTATACAACTGACCCTTCAGATTCAGCAATATGCCGTTTGAAATAACCCGCGAGTTTATTGACCAAGTAGAAGATGCCGTGGTGCGCCGCGATGCGGAGTTTATCCTCTCCAATTTGGAGGAAATGTATGCCGCAGACATTACCACCGTTCTCTATGAGCTCAACACGGACCAAAGTAAGTACATTATGGACTTGCTGCCCCCCAGCGTGGGCGGTGAAATCCTAAGTGATTTAGACTCTGATGTCCGGATTTCTTTCCTCAAGAATTTCACTACCGAGGAAATTGCTTCATACATGAGCCAAATGGATTCTGATGATGCCGTAGATTTGCTTAACGAGCAAACCGTACAGCTCAAAGAAGAAATCATTGCGCTGTTAGATGACCAAGAACAAGTCGCGGATATTATTGACCTCTTGCATTACGATGATGATTGCGCGGGCGGGTTAATGGCGAAGGAATTAATTAAAGTAAACATAAACTGGCGGGTAGGGCAGTGCATTGAAGAAATAAGGCGGCAAGCCGAAGAAGTTGAAAAAGTTTACGTGACCTATGTGGTAGATGACCGCGACAAGCTGCTAGGCCGTTTAGACTTAAAAACTTTAATTCTTTCAACGGACCAAACCCCCATTTCGCAAATTTTTGATACCGATGTTATTTCTATAGAGTCCTATAAAGATGAACAGGAAGTGGCTACCGTTATGCAACGCTATGATTTAGATGCTATACCGGTCGTAAACATTCAAGGCCGTTTGTTGGGGCGCATTACCATTGATGACGTCTTGGACGTAATTCAGGAGCAAGCCGAACTAAGCCGGCAATTGATGACCGGGGTTTCCGAAAACATTGAAGAAGATGACAGCGTGTTTCGGCTTTCTCGCGCTCGTTTGCCTTGGCTGATGGTAGGCATGGTGGGTGGTTTGCTGGGTGCCAGATTCATTGGCATGTTTGAAGGAGATATTGCTATTATTCCGGCCCTAGCCATGTTTACGCCGTTAATTACCGCTACGGGTGGTAACGTGGGCATTCAATCTTCTTCTATCATCATCCAAACATTGGCCAACAAAACCATCATGTTTGACAATTTCGGCACCAGGATTATTAAGGTTTTACTAGTAGCTATTATTAACGGGCTGGTGATGTCTAGTTTGGTGCTGGGCTTTAATATTTTATTTGGGGTGCAGTTTGAGTTGTCACTTGTGGTGGCCATTGCCTTGTTTAGTGTCGTGATACTGGCTTCGTTTATGGGCACGGTTACTCCCATGATTCTGGATAAATACGGCATTAATCCCGCCGTGGCGGCCGGGCCCTTTATTACCACCGCCAACGACTTAATGGGGCTGGCAGTGTATTTTATGGTGGCGCACATGCTGCTAAATCTCTAAATTTCTTTTTTGCTGCTTCCCAATTTTCTCCATTCTATGCCAGCTGCGCTACCTTTTCCTTTTAAATGTTTGGTAATTGATGCCATGCACGAGAGTCTGTTGCCTATGCTGGCAGAAATCGGTGTGGAGGTACATTACCATCCTGATATAAAAAAAGAAGAAGTGCCAGCCATGTTGCCAAATTACCAAATGCTGGTGGTGCGGAGCAAAATGCGCATTACGGCCCAACTGTTAACGCACGCGCCTCAGCTAGAAGTTCTGGCCCGGGCCGGCGCTGGAGTTGATAATATTGACGATGGCGTTTTGGAAGCCCGAGGCATTGCTTTAATCAACGCCCC
>JBBSSO010000068.1:0-7921 GCA_038241905.1 Cytophagales bacterium
ACCTGACTTCGCCTTTTTCTCTCACCATAGCGCTGCTATGTTGCGGTAATGGCACACCCCGAATGCTTTCGGGGAAACGCTTCGTCAGAACCTTTCGCTTCCTGTTTTCGCCGGCAAAATCAAAACTTAAACAAGCTCTAAGAGACTGCATAAACTAGGTGGGTTTTCCATATAGTAAAAAACTGAAACAGCTTAGTAAACATGCTTTATTGCCCTGAAAAATCTGCGCTAAGTCTGTTTCTCGCTTGTTTTGTTAAAAATAAGTGGAAAACAGACGTAGCAAAAATAGATTCTCAGTATGTCTTACCACTACTGGGGGAGTAATGGTTTTCTAAAGTAAGCCGATTGCCTACCTGTATTTATACCTAGCTTCCTGTAGAGCATCTAAGATATTGCATCACTCAAAGAGACGTTACAGAGCTTAAAAGGATTGTGCACGCGTTCTTGTATTGCAATTTACCTTAAAAATATCTTAATAACTATTCTTTAAATGCGAAATTGCTATTATTACTTCAAAATAAATCTAAATTTTAAACCTTATCCCTAAATAGCTGCACAATTTTGAAAACTTAACAAGTACGTTTAGCCAGTATTTAGACTTTAGAGGAAGAATTTCTGAAACAAAGAATTGCCCCAACCATCAGCCTATTAACTATGCCCTATATTAAATAGACCGTTAACTCGGCCCTAACCACTATGCCAAAGCAGAATATTTGCTTGCTTTATAGCAACGTAATCTCCTGATTGGCACTATTCCTTTTATATTGAGCCTTTTGCATCGCTTAGCTTACAGCTTCTTTAAATTTTAGGTTTGCCAGCAAAACTTGTAATTTCAAAGTTCTGCCAATACTTTATTGAGCTTCATAGTATCGCTAAAATGGCGATAAAAAGGAGAAGGCTTACTCTTTCTACAGACATTAGCAGTAAGAAAATAACATTAAATAAGCTCTAAGAGCAATTTTTGGCAAATTAACTTTCCATCAATAAGTTAACTTTCTCGTGACTACTACGCCTGCTCCCTGACGACCACGCATATTGCTTCAATCAATTTGATGACGAAACATATACTGCCCATGATTCAGAAACTGCAACACACCTAGTCAGCTAAAGCTGAGGAGTTTAAGCACGTGGTAAAGGTTGGAAACACCTATTTAATGCACTCTTCTATTATGCCGGATAAGGTATGCTCCGGCAAGTGGCCCATACCCCAGGCTCGCCCACGGATGAGCAGTTTACAGAGTGGGTAAAACCCGAAGATATGATTGGTAGTTTGAAAAAGTAAAAGCTGTTTTAGGCCTGTTTTAAGAAAAACAGGCCTAAAACAGAAATCAAAAAGCCCTCCGCAGCAATCTGCGGAGGGCTTTTTGATGGGCATAACTTATATACGTTTTCTTCAAATAAGGCCATAAATTCTAAGTCTGTTTTAAGGTTGTTTTCAGAAAAATAGGCCAGAAACCGGATTAGAAATTGGTGATGGGTTTAAGGCAAAGTAAAAGATAGAGCTAGGTAAAACAAATATTTTGCCCTACGCAAAAGCTATGAAAGCAAACGCCCCATAAGCATGGCTTATGGGGCGTTTTTGAAATTAGTATCAGGTTAATACCTTATTACCAACCTGGATTTTGCATTAACTCATAGCCTTCGCTTTTGTACAAGTTAATTTGATCAGTAGGCAAAGCATACAAATAATACTTTTCGCTATCAAATATACGGATGCCAGTCGGGTTAAACGATGGCACTACATACCCTTCTCTGATAGAAGTGCTAGGAGGTGTAACATTATCTGGCGACAAGCGCACTGTACCTAATTTATAAGCAGGATTATCTTTACTTACCCAAGCACCACGGTTGATAATTGGATTAGCCTCGGTGTCTGTGTATTCCAGTTTTTTCCAACGTCTTAAATCGTCAAAACGGAAACCTTCAAACACTAATTCTGATCTCCGCTCTCTCCGGATTTCCCATAAGATAGGACTCACAGTAGGGTCTCTTTTAGGATCATCGATAACAACGCCACCTGCCAATGCTTGGTCACCGTTTACACTCAATGACGTAATTGCTTTGGCGGCACCAAATCTTTTCCGAAGTACGTTTATTGATTTGTCTAAATCAGCATCTGTAAAGGCTGGACCACCTACTGTTGCCAGTTCTGCAGCTGCCTCTGCGTAGTTGATTAACACTTCGCCGTACCGTAGAATAGGAGCATCTGTAATATTTTGCTGCCCGTTTCCGGTAGTTTCACTTTTGGTTGTCTCCTCTAAGTATTTATGAGAAACATACCCAGAAGTAGAATAGTTGTAAACCACTTTGCCGTCATATTTCATGCTTAACAAGCGTACAGAATCTACAATAGTTTCGCTAAGACGAGGATCTCTGTTTGCCATTACATTATCAATGCCTTTATCGCCTTTATACTCAGGATTACCGGTGGTCTGGAAAATAGGCAAGCCGTTTTTGGTCACATAAGATTGTATCAAATCCTTAGAGGCACCAGACTGAGCTTCTTTGTTGTTGTAGCTCATGGTAGCATGCGTTGAAATACCCTCAACATACTGGCGGTAAAGGATAACTTCTGGGTTGCTGGCTAAGTCAAAAGATGTAAATACACTTCTATAATCGGGATCTAAGCGGTAAGCACCATCGTTAATGATTTGCTCAGACGCCCATTTAGAAGCTTCTAGGTATTCTTTGGCTTTGGAAGAATTATTAAGGTGGTATTTCTGCCACGTTCCTTCAAAAAGGAAAACCCGCGCCATATATGCCATCACAATATCCTTGTTAATTGTCCTCCCTTTTGATCCACCTGACTGAGTTTCAGCTGACACAGTTCTTACGTTCTCTGCGGCATATTTAAAGTCAAGCAAAACCTGGTCCATCACAAACGTACGCGAATCACGAGGCTTGTATAACGCTTCTAAATCGCTCGTTTCTGGCACATAATCATAGTAAGGCACATCGCCAAACCTTCTTACCAAGTCATAATATTCAAGGCCCCGGAAAAAACGACCAACTCCGGTCCAATGCCCTTTGGCATCTGGTTTTAGAACGGTCATGTTCTCAACGCGGTTGATCATGATGTTAGCTTTTCTAACATAACCAAAACCCCAGCCGCCCCCAGAAGAAGGCACATTAATAGGGAATTGAACAGGAGAACCGGGCGCCCGGTCATCACTAAGCACCTGGTTGTTACCAGTCCAGTGCATGCCCAGAGAGGCAGCACTGGTACCATAACCTGTGAAATAATCTGTATAGAAACCGTAAGAAAAAGTTCTTACGTTGCTTTCACTAGACCAAAACGTGTCATCGGTTAAAGAATCTAAGGGTGGCTTTTCTAGAAAATCATCGTCACAGCTAACCGCAGTTACGGCCATGAACATTAAGGCAAATAACCTATTTTTCATATTTATGTCAATTTAAATATTAAAGGGTAATCTGTACACCAACAGAATACGAAGTACGGTACGGATATACTCTTCCAACCCCAGTTCTGTCATTGGCATTACCTGAAGTTACGTTTATTTCTGGGTCAATTGGAACTCCGTTCAAATTGTCAAACGTAAACATGTTCTCACCACTTAAATAAACTCTTAAACGCTCAACTTTTGCTTTCTGAGTGAATACTTTAGGAATGGTGTAGCCAATCTGCATGTTTTTCACTCTTAAATAAGAAAGGTCTAGCAAGTATTTAGACTGAGTTTGGAAGTTGAAAACACTTGCCTCACCACCAGCAGCCGGAGCTGGGTAATATGCGTTAGGTGTTTCAGGAGTCCAATAATCTAACTGGTGGGTATACCATGCTTCGTGTGCTCTCCAGCCTGGGATGTACATTTGGCCAGTTGCCCAGAAATCGCGGCTACCAACACCCTGCAAATAAACGCTAAAGTCTATGCCTTTAAAGTCTGCACCTACTCGGAAACTATACTGATACCGAGGAGTAGTATTACCAATCACTTTTCTGTCTCCTGGGTTATCAATAGAGTTGTCTCCTTGGTCAATTTTACCATCGCCGTTCAAATCTTTGTATTTGATATCGCCGGGGCCAAATCTAAGGGCACCTGTTTGTAAGAACGTTTGGTCAGGAACACCATCTTTAAATACTGGAGTTCCACGATTCATTAAAACATCTCCGTTTGCATCTAACTGGAAATCATCTTTGGTAAAGAAACGATCTGTCTCGTAACCCCAAATTTCACCCAATGTTCTGCCTTCGTAGTAAGGGCTGGTAGTAAGACTACCACCTGGGAAAGTGATAATTTTCTCTGTAAAATCCGAAAGGGCGGCCATCGCGTTGATGTTGATTCCGTTGCCAAATGAATGTTTAACATCCACGGCAAGTTCCCAACCATCGGTTCTTAGTACACCAATGTTTCTTTTTGGAGGCCTCGTACCAAAGGTATTAGGCACCTCTATACCATCAGCGAACATATCTGACGTAGTTCTTCTATACCAGTCAAAGGCAAAACCTAATCTATCATTAAAGAATCTTGCATCGGCACCAAAGTCAAGCGTGGTAACGGTTTCCCAGGTAAGGGCGGCGTCAAAAGGTTGTGGAGTGCCAGCGGTTGACTGGTTAATACCGTTAATTAACCAACCTGAGTTGCTTTTAGGCATGATGGAATAGATGTTACCAGGGGTGGTATTCTCGTTACCAATAGATCCCCAAGAACCTCTTACTTTAAAGAAAGAAAGCACAGGTCTAGCAAATTCCATGAAGGGCTCTTCGGTTAATACATAACCAGCAGACATAGACGGGAAGAAGCCCCATCTGGTAGTTGGTGACAAACGAGAAGAACCATCATAACGGCCATTCAACTCCAAAAGGAATTTATTGTTAAATGCGTAGTTGATACGGCCAAAGAAACCAAGGGTAGAGAAACCTCTGTGCCTACCAGTTGCAGTTGGCACCTCGCCGTTGGTTAAATCAAGCTCGCCAGCATTAGGGTCCATTAAACCAGTGTTTCTGGCATAAACTCTCCAACTCTCCTCTTCTTCTACATCACCACCGGCAATAAACTTTAAGGAATGCTTGTTAATATCTGTTCCGTAAGTTGCATAGGCTTTACCCGTGTGTCTATTCGCCCAGTCATTCTGATAAACCACTCGGTTAAAAGAAGAAGCTTCTGAGATATAAGCTCTGAAAGGAATTTTGTTATCTGTGCCAACACCACTCCAGTGGTCTAAAGCAGAAACAGTACCGCCTACTTCTTTATAATTAACATCACTTCTACCATAGGTGTAATCTACATTAACCGTTAGACCTTTCATGGGTTTGAAAGTGGCCCCTACGTTTACTCTGGCATATCCAGTTATATCGTCATTTAACTTCGCCTGGGCAGTTTCGGTAACAACGTTACGGAACGGCTTGCCATCAATGGTACCATACGGAGAGATGGCGGGCCATCTATACAGGTAGAACCAAGGATCATAGGTGGCAGAAGAGTACATAAATGGCTTAGTTAGGGTAGTGCGTGATAACAAGAACTTGCCGCGTATATCCAGCCAATCATTTACCGAAGTAGAAACACCCATGTTTACAGTATAGCGCTTAAAGTCATCTGGGTTTACTTTGTAAATCCCTTGCTGGCCTAAATAACTAGCACTTAGGTTATAGTTCGTTTTCTCGCTTCCGCCAGAAACAGATAAGTTGTGGGTTTGCTGAGGCGCCCACTTGTCCATGAACAAATCATTCACGTTCCAAGGACGGTAAAAATAAACACCACCGTCTCTGATTTCATAGTCACGGCCTTCTACCATTTCCATATCAAATTGGCTACCATCACCATACTTCTCGCGGTATTCGTACAGTTTCTGCACGGCAAGTAAGTCTACGCGTACACCTGCTGCACTAATAAGGGCATCAGACGGGTTGGTTCTTTGTCTGGTTTTAAAGGCTACTTCAGCTCCCTCTGGGGCAGGCGCAATCTCCGGGATTTGAGTAGGAGTACTCCAAGCAAAGTTGTTAGAATAAGTTACGCGGGTTGGCGCGCCTCTTTTTCCTGATTTGGTGGTAATTAAAATCACTCCCCAGGCACCTCTAGCTCCATAAATAGAAGAAGAGGCAGCATCTTTCAGCACAGAAATGCTTTCAATGTCATCTGGGTTCACCAATTGAAGATCCGGAATTTCTACGTTGTCTACTAGAATAAGCGGCTGTGCGCCACCAGTTCCGGTAGCAGTTCCGGTAAAACCTCTTAGTTTAATGCTTGGGCTTGAACCAATTTGACCACTAGCGGTGGTAATGGTTAAGCCGGGTACTGTTCCCTGCAACCCACGGGCCACATCAGCAATCGGTCTTGATTCTAATACAGCTGGGTCAATGGTAGAAATAGCACCGGTTACATTACTCTTCATTTGAGTACCGTAGCCTACTACTACTACTTCATCCATTATTTTGGCATCTGGCCGCATGGCCACATTGATGGTGTTTGCTGTTCCAACGGTTTTCTCCTGAGCAATCATACCAATGTAGCTATACACCAGTACGCTTCCGGGAGCAGCGTCAATAGAATAGTCACCTTCTACACCGGTAGATGCACCAGTGGTGGTTCCTTTCACTACCACGCTAACCCCAATTAGCGGGGAGCCGTCGTCTGAGGAGGTTACCCTCCCGGTAATAGTCTTGCTTTGGGCAAAACCTGCTTGAGCTATTAAAAAGCTCATCGCAAATAACATAAGCCGTAATACTACTTTCATAGAAAAGAAATTAGGAATATTAATGAATTGGTGAAAAGGTGAAACATTACAAAAACAAAGATTACATCATAAGCAGTTTTGGAAATTGATTTATTAAAAATCTGTGCGTATTCATTCCCAAGCAAACTTTTAATGATTTTAAAAATGCCTTTACTTTTTTAGCGGCAAAAAATCAAATACCAACTTTACACAATATTGGCAGTTCTATCATTCTAAAACAGGAGACAAGAGACGCTGTCAATCGTTTTTCTTTCGTCTCTTAACAGGGCAAAAAACCTTGCTTATTATCAATTCTTAATAATTTTTAAAAACCAATTTAAGGAAAAAATTTACCTAAACAGCATTTACAACCATTATTTTAAGTTTAATCCTACTTATCAGCTTAAACCAGCTGCCTGTTGTCAATAATTTAAAAACCGTCACCGCTTGCCTATTGAAACCACAATCGCAGGAAAAACTCGCATCATTCGTATTTTAGGCTTGTTTTTCTAAAAACGAGGCAAAAACGAAAGCAAAATTAGTCTTAAAACCATAACCACTAACGGGGGAGTAGTGAATATCTGTAAGCGGGCCGGTTGCCTGCCTATCTCTAAGCAATGAAGCCGTAGTGTTTTTAGGTTTTGCCTTCCTTAAAAAGACAGGGGCGAAACTTAAAACAAGCGTGCTTGCGTTTTGCTTCTGCAAATTACCTCAAAAAGATTTTAATATCTATCCTCTAAATGCGAATTTGTTATTATTATTTTAAAACAAGCGTAAGTTTAAAAATTTATTTACTAAATAGTCCCATAATTTTGGAAAGTTAACAAGTGCGGTTTCCCATTATCTGGGCCGCTAGCGGCAGAAATTCTGAAAACAAGGGCCTGCTCCATGCCGCATCCTACTAAGAAGACAGTTAACTTAGCCTCAACCACTATGCCAAGGCAGAATATTTGCTTACTTTCCAGCAACGTAAGCGTGTGATTTTTCTTATTCCTTATATATAGAGGACTTTACATCGCCTTGCTAAAGACAATTTTTGCTAGATTAACTTTCTATCACTAAGCTAATTATATCGTGAATACTGCGCTTCCTTCCTCCCAACCGGCTTCTGCTCCTGCTTCTGCCAGCGTTACTCCCCCAATAAACAACCCACGGTTGCGGTCTTTGGATGTATTTAGGGGAATTACCGTGCTGGCCATGATTTTGGTAAACAACCCCGGCAACTGGGGCAAGATCTACGCGCCGCTCA
>JBBSSO010000069.1:0-7893 GCA_038241905.1 Cytophagales bacterium
CTGACTGCAATGTGCCTGGGCTTTTTAGCCTGTTCTACGGCTGACCCCAAAACGGAAACTCCCTCTGAACCCGCGGGTGCGCCCGTTTTAACGACATCGGCGCAAGCCGAAACGGCGCCAGTTACAACCCCAGCTCCTGAGCCCGCCGAGCCCGCTGCCGCCGCCCAATCTGCCGTACCCGCTACCGCTGCTAGCATTACGGCGCGTGCGCAAGTGCCCATTTTGTGTTACCACCAACTGCGCGAGTGGACCGCCAAAGACGGGAAAGTGGGCAAAGATTATATCGTAAAACCCCATGATTTTAGGGCCCAAATGAAAATGCTGGCCGATAGCGGCTACCAAACCATCTTGCCCGACCAATTGCAGGATTACCTGACCAAAGGCACCGCGTTGCCCAAAAAACCCATCATGCTAACCTTTGATGATACCAAGCTAGACCAGTATACCGTGGCCAAACCCGAGCTGGATAAATATGGTTTTAAAGGCGTTTTCTTTATTATGACGGTTTCTATTGGCAAGCCCAATTACATGACCAAGGCGCAAATAAAAGAGCTTTCTGATGCCGGCCACGTGATTGGCTCGCACACCTATGACCACCAGAACGTGAAAAAATATCAAGGAAAAGATTGGGTAACGCAAATTGAAAACCCCACCACCCAGCTGGAAGCCATTACCGGCAAACCCATTAAGTATTTCGCGTATCCTTTTGGACTTTGGAACCCTGAAGCCATTCCGGAGCTAAAGAAAAGAGGCTTTGACGCCGCCTACATTCTAGCTACCAAACGCGACCCCAAGGACCCACTTTTCACTATTCGCCGCATAATTGCCAGCGGCTATTGGAGCACCAAAGGCTTGTATAACAGCATTCAGAATAGCTTTTAAATAATTTGGGTTCTGTTTTAGGCCTGTTTTTCTAAAAACAGGCCTAAAACACAACCCAAAATTATTTTAAAGACGATGGCTTAAAAAGCAACACTTAGCACTGCTCCAGCGCTTGCAGAATATCATTCAAAATATCATCGGCGTACTCTAGGCCCACGGAAATCCGGATTAAGCCCGGCGTAATGCCCACGGCCTGGCGCTCTTCTTCGGTCAGTTTGGCGTGGGTGGTGCTGGCCGGGTGCGAAGCAATGCTGCGGGTATCGCCCAAATTAGCAGTCACCGACATCAGCCGAAGGCTATCTAAAAATTTACGACCACTTTCTAGCCCGCCGCTTAGCTCAAAACAGAACAAGCCGCCGCCGTTCCGCATCTGCTTTTTGGCAATTTCAACTTTGGGGTGCGAGGGCAAAAACGGATACCTCACGCTGGCAAGTTTGGGGTGGTCTTGCAGTCTGGTCGCTATTGAAAGCGCGTTGGCGGCGTGGCGTTCCATGCGCACATCCAAGGTTTCTAAACTTTTGCTCAGAACCCACGCGTTAAACGGCGACAGGGCCGGGCCGGTACTTCGGCAGAACTGCAAAATCTCTTTTATCAACGCTTTTTTGCCCACAATTACGCCGCCCAAAACGCGCCCTTGTCCGTCAATCCATTTGGTAGCGGAATGCACCACCAAATCTGCGCCAAACGTAATGGGTT
Source organism: Cytophagales bacterium (assembly GCA_038241905.1). GTDB lineage: Bacteria > Bacteroidota > Bacteroidia > Cytophagales > Hymenobacteraceae > Nibribacter. The sequence continues at coordinate 1,579 of JBBSSO010000069.1, forward strand.
TCTGGTTTACCGGCGATGCAAAGCAATTGTCAACGTTCAGAATGATGTTGTGCTTTTTAGTCAGCTCGCCCACTACCGCTAGGTCAATAATGTCTAAACCGGGGTTGGTGGGCGTTTCTATGTACAGCATTTTGGTATTCGGGCGGATGGCTGCCTCCCATTCTTCCGGATTATCTGCGCTCACGTAGCTGTATTCAATGCCGTATTTAGGCAAATATTTACTGATGATGGTGTGCGTGCTCCCGAAGATAGAATTACAAGCCAGCAAATGGTCGCCCTGCTTCAAAAACGCCATAAACGATGCAAAAACCGCGCTCATGCCAGACGCCGTGGCATACCCGGCCTCGGCGCCTTCTAACGCGCACATTTTATCCGTAAACTCCTGCACGGTGGGGTTGCTGAAACGGCTGTAAATGTTGTCGTCGGTTTCATCAGCGAAGGCGGCGCGCATGTCTTCAGAATTTTCAAACACAAAACTGCTGGTCAGAAATAACGGCGTAGCGTGCTCCATTTCCTGGGTGCGCTGGGTTTGGATGCGGATAGCTTGGGTAAGCGGATGGTATTCCATTTTATTTATTTGCTAATTTTTAGGTGCTGATGGCCTCGTTTAACAACGCACTTTTCTCTGGCGTAATTGAAAGTCTGGTGCTAAATTCCAGCGTCTGTTTTAGGCCTGTTTTTGCAAAAACTGGCCTAAAACAGAGGCAATAGAAATGCTTTTTCTGATGCTTAGAACGAGGTAAGGTTTTATCAAAAACCCACGGATTTTTTACGATGTTACGCGCACTTCCCAGGTAATTTCGGCGCCGGCCCGGCGCATGGTTTCGGCTACGGAACAGTATTTTTCCATAGACAATTGGCAGGCGCGTTCCGTTTTTTCAACGTCAAGATTTCCTTGCAACTCAAACACCACGTGCACCTTTTTCCAGAGGTTGAAATCTTGGTCGTTCTCGCGCTCGCCGGAGATGTCCATTTTAAAGCTAGTTGGTTCTTGGCGCTGCTTTTTCAGAATCATGGCTACGTCAATGCCGCTGCAACCGCCCATCGCGATTAAAAGCATTTGCATGGGCCGTACCCCATAATTTACGCCTCCGTCTTCTGCGCTGGTATCAGTGCCGATGGTGTGGCCGTTGCTGTCTTTGGCCTCAAAGCCGTAATCGCCGGCTACGCGGTTCATTTCAATTCTTATCATTTCAGTACAGTTTAGTGTGTCTGGAGCTTTTCTTGGTAAAAGATACTGGTATTACCTGAAATATTTTCAATAAACCAAGCTTTTTACGAAGAAGACAGGCAGAAATTACCATCGCCTAACTCAGGCTAAGTTAATTTAACGCAAAGAAAAGCATTGTCTGCTAAACTTGCCATGGCTTGCCAACTCCAAGGCCGGTGCCGTAAGGTCTGTTTTAGGCTTATTTTTCTAAAAACAGGCCTAAAACAAACTACTTTCATTTTAAAACGCCCCCATCGCCTGAACCAGAATTCTCAAGCTCCATAAAATAACCAAGGTGCCTACGGCGATGAACATGGTTTTAAGGGGCAATTTACCCGCCAAGCGGGCCGCGAGGGGCGCCGCTAGCAACCCGCCAATAACTAGGCCTAGCACAATGGACAGGTGGCCCAAACCCAGCATCAGAAAAAAAGTAACGGAACTGGCCAACGCCACAAAAAACTCCGTAATACTCACCGACCCAATCACGAACCGGGGCGTGCGGCCCTTGGAAATGAGCGTGCTGGTAACCAACGGCCCCCAACCCCCGCCACCAAAAGAATCTAGAAAACCCCCGGCGCCCGCTAGCAAGCCTGCTTTCTTTATTTTCTGACGGGGTTTGGCTTTGCGGAACGCGGTAAATAGAATTCTGGCGCCCAGCACCAAGGTATAAAAAGCCAGTATGGGTCGCACGTAATTGGCGTACTCCTCGCCCACCACGCTGAGCAAATACGCGCCAAAAATAGCTCCCAGCACCCCTGGAATCAGCAGTACTTTGAACAGCTTTTTGTTCACGTTCCCCAATTTAAAATGATGGTAGCCCGATGCGCCACTGGAAAAAACCTCGGCGGTGTGAATGCTTCCGCTAATGGCGGGCAAATTGACGCCCAAAGACATGAGAATGGTGGTGCAGGTAACGCCGTAGCCCATGCCCAGCGCACCGTCTACCATCTGGGCCACAAAACCCGCCAAAATCATCCAATAAAACAGCTGATCCAGAGAAAAGAAGAAGGTTTGCGCTTGGTCCAGCAGCATTTGGCCCGGCAGAACGTTGGCCAACACTGCGCCCAAAACCGTGAACGCCAACGCCCAGCCAATTTGAGCCATCGCAGTAGAGGATTTTGTAACTTTTTTAGTTTCTTTCTTCGGCTCGGTAACGGCTAAAACTTTGGTGATAGCATTGAGTTGCGTCACTTTGGCGGCAAAGTCACCGGTCAAACTATTCCTGATGAGTTGCAAATTATCAAGCACTTGGTCTAGTTCCGCGGGCAGCGTTTCCTGGAAAGTTTCTCGCAGGCGTTTGGCCAGCGTCGGCGATTTTCCGTTGGTGGAAATGGCTACTTTCAGGTTTCCTTTGCGCACCACCGCGCCCAGGTAAAAATCGCAGAGGTCAGGCGTGTCCGCCACGTTGACCAGTTTGCCTTGGCGTTTGGCTTCGAGGCTAATTTCACGGCTCGCTTGGCGGTCGTTCACGGCCACTAACACCACATCGGCACTGGCCACATCTTCCGGAGAAAAAAGTTTGCCAATGAGGGCCACGTTTTGGTTATCTAGCGCCAACTGCAGCACGCCCGCACTAAACTGAAGCGCCACCACCCGCACGGTTACCTTGGGCGAGTTTTGCAGCAGCGCGGTCAGTTTCTCTAGCCCCACGTTGCCGCCCCCCACCAGCAGCACCTGCATTTGCTCCAGCTTTAGAAAAACCGGAAACAAGTTGTTTTGCTCTTTAATTAAAGTGGCGGGCATATTTATTATTGGTGGTGGTGAAATATAAGAGTTGCTTTTAAGAGCCTTTTTCTAGATGCATTTTCCTGAAAATGCACAGGAAAGCAGGTGAAGTGAAAGCCCTAGAAAAGCGGAAATGTAAGGCAGACATTTAGCGATTCTCTACTTCTTGGAGGAAGCAAAAGCGAAGACGTTTTGGGCCTGTTTTTGGAAAAACAGGCCCAAAACAGTTCTATAAAAACTTCTTCATCCTCAGGAAAAAACCAAACTAAAGCGCTAAACCAACGCTCTGTGCGCAAAATCTCCGAACCGCTCGCCGGGCAGGCGGTTTTGCTTGAAAAGCCCAAACGCTTGGTTGAGTTCCTGCAAGATTGCGGTTTCATCCACGCTTTCGCGGTAAATGGTATTTAAGCGTTCGCCTTGCGCATCGGCGCCCAGGTGCAGGTTATAATGGCCGGGAGCGGTGCCCACAAAACCAATTTCGCCCATGTAAGAGCGCGCGCAGCCGTTGGGGCAACCCGTCATTCTCACAATAATTTCCTCGTCTAAAAGGTGGTGGTTGGCCAGCAGCGCATCTATTTTGGTAATGAGGTCGGGCAGGTAGCGCTGCGCCTCCGCCAACGCCAGCGGACAAGTGGGCAAGGCCACGCAGGCCATCGCATTTTTGCGGACCAGCGAGGCCGTTTCAGTATGCGGAATCAGGTTGTATTTGGCCAAAATCTGCTCAATAGCAGCTTTGTCTTCTGGGGCAATATCACTCAGAATCACGTTCTGGTTGCAGGTAAACCTAAAGTTGGCTTTGCCGGTTTGGGCTACTTCCAGAAAAGCGGTTTTCATGGGCAAGCCTTCTATATCTAGTACGCGGCCATTCTCCACAAAAACGGTGTAATACCAAAGGTCCTGGTAGTTTTGCCGCCAGCCGTAATGGTCAATGCGCGACACAAACTGGTACGGCCTAGCCTCTTCTAGTGCAAACCCAATCCGGCTTTCCAGCTCTTGCCGGAAGCCCTGCACGCCCATCCGGTCGATGGTGTATTTCACGCGCGCCTGCTTGCGGTCGGTGCGGTTGCCAAAATCACGCTGCACGGTTAACACCTCGTAAACGGCTTTGAATAGCTTTTCATCAGACGCTTGGGTGCTCACAAAACCCAACACCGAAGCCAGCCGTGGGTACGTGTTGCTGTTGCCATGGGTAGAAGAAAGTCCGCCGCCTACGGCGATGTTAAAGCCCAACACTTCATCGTTCTCAATAATAGCAATAAGGCCTAAATCTTGGGCAAAAACGTCAGCGTCATTGTTAGGCGGAATGGCCAAGCCAATCTTGAATTTGCGGGGCAAGTAGCGGTCTTGGTACAGCGGATCGGCCTCGTCTTTTTTGTCAATAATTTTTTCCTCATCTAGCCACACCTCATAATAACCGCGGGTTTTAGGCAGCAGGTACTCGCTCAGGCGGTCAGCGTACTGGTAAATACGCTCGTGCAACGGCGACTCCAGCGGGTGCGCCGTGGCCACCACGTTGCGGTTTACATCGCCGCAGGCGGCGATGGAGTCTAAGCCTACCGCGCTAAAGGCTTGGTGCGTGGGGCGGGTGCGCGCTTTGAGAATGCCGTGCAACTGAATGGTCTGGCGGGTGGTTATTTTAATGACGCCCGTAGAATTTTCGCCGGCAATGTGGTGGGTGGCTTCCCATTGCTGGGCCGTTAAAAAGCCGCCCGGCAACCGCAACCGAATCATAAACGAGTATAACCGCTCCAGCTTTTTGGCGGCACGTTCCTCGCGGCGGTCGCGGTCATCTTGCATGTACATGCCGTGAAACTTTACCAGCGCGGTATCATCTTCGCGGATGGCGCCGGTAATTTCGTCTTGTAAACTTTCAATCAACGTGCCTCTAAGGCCATCGCTTTCTACTTTGATTTTCTCTATCGGAGAAAGGTTCTTTTTTTCAGTTGACATGCTGTCTTGATGTTTAAGTTATCTCCGCTGAATTACTTAGCAGGAGGATTGTATTTTGCGGTTTCTGTTTTAGGTGTGTTTTAGGAAAAACAGGCCTAAAACAGGGTTTATATTTTACTTTTCCGCGGAGGGAAGAAATTTATTTCTGGTAATGTTGGTCAGGATTCGCATTTCAAAACGTTCCTTTTCAAGGCGATTATGAGAGTATTACTTATGCTAATTGAGCATTCCCGAGAATCAAATTTTTTTGTTTCAAGATGCAGAGTTATCGTTTCTGCCTCCGGTTTTGTCATCCCCCTACCCCCTTCAAAAGGGGGACGAAAGAGTTGCAGTTAGATTTTTGATCTGCTGCTTTTCTCTTTTGCCACGAGGTTTTTTCAGGATGACAGAATTGGGAAAGTGATTTCTGGGTCATGGCTTACCTCAATATACATCCTTCAAATACCGACCTTCTTCTTTCAATTGCTCTAAGTAAAGGGCTGCTTCTTGGGGCGAGGAACCGGCACCCAACCCAATTATTTGCAGCAGCGCATTCTCTACGTCTATGCTCATGGGCTCTTTGGCGCCGCAGACATATAGGTAAGCGCCAGCATTTAACCAGTCATAAAAGGCCGCGGCGTGCTCCAGCATTTTGTGCTGAACGTAAATTTTCTGGGACTGGTCGCGGGAGAAAGCGCCGTTGAATCTAGTTAAAAGACCAGTTTCAAACCAACCCTGAATCTCAGTTTGATAAAGGAAATCTGTGGTAAAATGCTGGTCGCCGAAGAAAAGCCAGTTGCGGCCCTCAGCTCCTAGGGCATCGCGGTGAGCCAGAAAAGAACGAAATGGCGCCACGCCAGTGCCCGGACCCACCATAATCACGTCTTTGTCCGGTGCTGGCAATTTAAACTGGCTGTTTTTATGGATGTAAAATTCCACGGATTGTCCTTCTGGCAACGCAGAAAGGTAATCTGAACAATGGCCGCAGAGCAGGTCTTCGTTTATTCTAAATTCGTCGCGGGCTACGGTTACGTGCACTTCGCCTGCGTGCGCCTCCGGCGAAGAAGAAATAGAATACAACCGCGGCGCGATGGGCTCCAACACCTGCACGACTTCTTTAAACTGCTCGGCGTCTTTTACCGGGTAAATCCGCAGCAAATCCAGCAGGTCTATGCGGGTAGCCGGAATGTCTTGGCCTACCACATCGGCATATTTTTTCACGACCCGCTCAGGCAAAAAGTTAAGGCATAGTTTGTGGTGCAGCAGTTCTTGCAGAGTAGTTTCCGCGTTGCGATGCGTTATTTTTTCTTGGCCATCGCTCTCTGTAATTTTAAGAATGGCAGCAACGGTGGCGGGGTTATTTTTCGGCACCACGCCCAGAGCATCGCCGGGTTCATAGTCTAAATTTTCCGCTTCCAGTTCTAGATGGTGGGTTTTCTTGGCAGAGCCTA
>JBBSSO010000070.1:0-7887 GCA_038241905.1 Cytophagales bacterium
ACTTCAAAAAGCAGGTCTATTAAGTTAAACAGCGGCGTGCCTTTAAAAGAAAGTCCCATGGTGACGTTGTAATCCGTGACCTCGTCAGAGATGGAATGCAGCACGGGTAGCAACAGCGTTTCATCGGGTAAGATGATGGCAATTTCTGCGGTTGGGTTCTTCTGCCGAATCTCCCGGAGCAACTGGCCGGCAATTTTGCCTTGCATGCTGGCGTTGGCTACGCCGATGGCATTGATTTCTTTGGCATCGTTTAAAAGCAAATTTTGTTGCCAATTCCACTCGGGTAGAGGCCATTTGGCTTTGTAGCGTTTTAAGAAATGGCCGGCGCGTTTGTCAGAATCGGGGTCCATGTAATAGTCATCCGAGTCGAAAAACACATCGGCTTTGCCGGCTTTTAATAACGTATGGATAATTTTCTGCTCGGCTTTTGACAACGCATTTAAGCCAATGAACACGTACCGAAAACACGCTTCTTTGCTTTCAGAAATAGCTTTTATTCGGTCGGCCACCATCCGGAACGCCATGCCGGTATAGGCTTGTTTGTCTTTTTTTAGCTTGGCTTGGAGCGCATGGTATGTTTGGTCTAGGTTGTTCCAAAGCTCAAAATAGTTCTTGACGTGTGGAGTGGTGGCATTCTGGTTGAGTTGGCCGGGGTCCCAACGTTCTAGCGCTTTGGCTCCAGAAACGTATTCAAAAACGGCAGCGGGGTCCACCATTTCCATATCCATCCGGCTAAAATCTTCTAGAAGTGTAGATGACCAACCCACAAACTGATCAAAATCTAACGTGGGGTTCACCTCCAGCATGAGATCATACAAATCTAATTGCAGGTGCAGCGGTTCCAGAACGTCTACGTTGGCCATGTTGCAAACAAAATCTTCCATAGAATACACCTGCGGCGACCAGATACCGGTAGGCGCAGCCGCGGCAAGGGCGTTTTTAAAATACAAAGTAGCCCGGCGGGTGGGCAGCACAATGCATAAATCGCTAATCTGGGCAGTGTAGGTTTGGTAAATATGTTCAGCGGTTTGCCGCAGGAAAGATTGCATGCAGAATTGAATAAATGTTGGTCGATGGTTTTTTAAGCAAGCGCAACAAGAAGCAAGATACTAGGTTTTAGGCCTGTTTTCTGAAAAACAAGCTTAAAACAGAATTAAAAATAATTAAATTATTTGAGGTGATTCTGAGACTATAATTCAGCAAATAAGCTCAGGACTTTTACGTTGTTACGCTTTTTCCCCATCGCCGGAGGCAAAAAAAATTCCGTCTGTTTTCGGGCTGTTTTTTGAAAAACTGCCCGAAAACAGACGGAATTAATTACACTACTATGTTTAGCGTTGAATGGGCAGCGCTTGTTTTAGTTGCAACACGCGGCTGGTGTAGGTCCTTATTTCTTGGCAAATTTCAGGATTATTTTGCAGCGACAAACCAAACGAAGGAATCATTTCTTTAATTTTAGCTTGCCATTCTGGCGATGCGGCTTTTTCTGGGAAACAAGTATGAATCAATTTTAGCATGATAGAAACGGCAGTTGACGCCCCCGGCGAGGCTCCCAGCAAAGCTGCCAAGGAGCCGTCTGCGGAGGTAACCACTTCCGTCCCGAATTCTAAAACTCCGCCATGTTCCTTGTCTTTCTTAATAATTTGCACCCGTTGGCCGGCCACTTCTAGTTTCCAATCAGGTAGTTTGGCCGTGGGCACGTATTCTCGTAAGGCATCCAACCGGTCCTCAGGCGACTGAAGCACCTGGCTAATTAAGTATTTGGTTAACGGAATATTAGAGTAGCCCGCCGCCAGCATTGGTTTCAGGTTGTGCAAACTGATGGAAAGGGGCAAATCAAAGAAAGAACCCTTCTTTAAGAATTTGGTAGTAAAACCAGCGTAGGGGCCAAACAGCAAAGCACGTTTACCGTTAATCATGCGGGTATCTAAATGCGGCACCGACATGGGCGGCGACCCGACCGAGGCCTTGCCGTAGACTTTGGCTTGGTGTTGCTTAATTATTTCCGGATTAGTACATCTCAGCCATTGCCCGCTTACCGGGAAACCGCCAAAACCTTCGCCCTCCGGAATGCCAGATGCCATCAACAAAGGCAAAGCTCCACCGCCAGCCCCGATGAACACAAATTTGGCTCGAGCACGGCGCTTTTCACCGGTTTCTCTGTTCTTGACCCGCACGCGCCAAAGGCCGTCAGCTTTCTGTTTCATTTTCCGGACCTCGTGGTTGAGGTACAGCGTTACGCCGCCCATTTCTTTGAGGTAAGAAAATAAGTGCCGCGTGAGGCAGCCAAAATTTACATCCGTGCCGAGGTCCATGCGCGTAGCCGCCATTTTTTGTTGGGAGTCGCGGCCTTCCATAATTAAAGGCATCCATTGGTCTAATTGCGCGCGTTCTTCAGAATATTGCATGCCCTGGAACAGGGGCGACGCTATCATAGCTTCAAACCGTTTTCGCAGAAATTCTACGTTTTCATCGCCCCAAACAAAACTCATGTGGGGCACGCTGTTGATGAAAACTTTGGGGTCAGTAATAATGCCTTTCTCCACCAGAAACGACCAAAATTGCCGAGACTGTTCAAACCACTCGGCAATGGTGTTTGCCTTGGTAATGGCAATGGAGCCATCGGGCATTTGGGGGGTGTAATTGAGTTCGCAGAAAGCGGAGTGGCCGGTGCCGGCGTTGTTCCAAGCATCAGAGCTTTCAGAAGCAACCTCGTCTAGTCGCTCAAAAATTTCTATAGTTAAATTGGGTTGAAGCTGCTTGAGCATTACGCCCAACGTGGCGCTCATGATGCCGGCTCCTATTAATACCACATCGGGGTGGGTTACGGCGGTGTCTTGTCTGTCATTCATAGGTTTTGCGTTTCGTCTATTAGAGTACGTGCATACCCCCAGAAAATGTTTTTGTCTTTAAGACGATGTGGATTTTTGAGCCCCGTTTTTCTAAATTATACTGTGCTGTTTTAGGCCTGTTTTTTGAAAAACAGGCCTAAAACAGCTACTTATTCAGAAACGGCTTTCAGCCCGATGATGGAGCCGATAAGTAGAAAGATGAAAAACAGACGCCAGAAATCAATGGGTTCTTTAAAAAAGAAAATGCCCATTAACACCGTACCCACCGCGCCAATTCCAGTCCAAACGGCGTAAGCAGTGCCCATGGGAAGCGTTTGCGTGGCTTTGTACAACAGAAACATGCTCAAAATAAGCGTCACAAAAAAACCAAAAATCCAGAATGCGTACTCAGTACCGGTGGCGGTTTTGGCTTTGCTAAGGCAAGAAGTAAAGCCAATTTCACAAATGCCCGCTATAATCAAGATAATCCACGCCATGTTATTTTTTTATTGCAAAGGTAGGGAAGTTGTGGAAACGGAACGATGGAAAAAAAATAGGAGCGACGTATTGAAATCTTCCTTGAAATTTTATTTAAAATATTAAATTTCAGACGCAAAGTACGTTTACGCTTCTGTTTTAGGGCTGTTTTTCCAAAAACAAGCCTAAAACACATCACGCAAATCCTCACCCACGTACGTCCATTCGTGCACGCGCTCATCTTCTAAATAATAGATTAAGCAAGTAATTTTTTTGAATTCCAGCTCCTGGAACAGCGCTGCATAGGCGTTTAAATTAGCAGCGAAATCGTCCTTGGCGGGCGGCAATTTGTAATCAATGAGCGTTACCTCGTCGGGTTTGGGAAAGACAATGCGGTCAGGTTTATAACGGCTGGTCCGGACGTCCAGAACTTCGCGCTCGTTTTCCACCCGCACGGCGCGGCTAAAATAATACTGCATTTGCGGGTGCAGCAGCACATGATTCACCATTTGCGTGAGCGTTGGCAGTTCCCGCTGACTAATAATGCCCTGATGCACCAGTTGGCGCAAAGCTTTCGGGGCTTCATCGGCATAAGAAATGCGAGCCAAAGCGTAATGCAATTTGCGGTTCCAATGCCGATGTTCTTGCTGAGTCTTAAAATCAAAAACGTTGTTGGCGTGCTGTTTCAGCTTTAGGTTTTTCGCCCAATCTGCCGAAGTAAATTTATCCAGCACATAAACCGCATCAGAAACAGGCGCATGGCTGGCTGCCCGTAAGGTGCCTTTTGCCATTTGGTAGCAGGCGGTATCTTCTTGCCAAATATCTTGCTCCACTAAAAAGCGGTAAATCCAATAACTTACATTCTTCTGGCCGCTTCCTTTTTGGAAGTTCTGGTTTTTAGCGATGAGATACAGCCGGTCAACGGGCCGGGTGAGGGCCACGTACAGCATGTTTAGGTTTTCAATAAAGGTTTTTTCCAGTTTCTGAGCGTATTGGTCTTTTAAATCCGTTTGCTCCAGTTTTTTACTTAGCGTAACCACGGCCGTGCGTAATTTACTATCTGGAGCCACGTCTGCGGGCAGAGTACTCCAAAGCAAAGTAGCATTGTGCGGCTCCAGGCTCCAATCGCAGAAGGGCACAATAACCACGGGATAATCCAGGCCTTTGGCTTTGTGAATACTGGTAATGGTGATGGCGTCCCGGTTTTTAGGCGTATTAATACTTAAACTTTCTTTGTGCAACTCCCAATATTGTAAGAAGTTATTGAGGTTATTGCTTTGCTTAAACGTGAATTCCAGCACCAAATCTAGAAACCGAAAAAGATACTCGCACTCGTTGTTTTTATCAAGCAAATTAAACACCCTAATCAGCTTTTCAGAAAGCTCATAGAGCGATAAATTTCCTGCATCGCGGTACCAAATATCAAACCCTTGGGCTTGTAGAAACTGGAAGAAAGGCTCAATGTCATCATCCGTAGAAAGCGCCGCGATGGTATTGGTAGTGGCGCTATCCGGAATTTGCTGGTGCACAACTTTGTACACCAAATACAACGCCTGCGACCGTGCCAAGTGGTCTTTTGGTTGGTTTAAAAGCTGGAAAAACGAGATAATTAAATTAATGACTTCGGCAAATTGCAGCGAAAGCGAATCTTGCGAAATAATGTCATACTTCTTCTGCTTCAAGAAGTTAGCCACCAGCTTGCTGTTGCGGTTGGTCCGGCTGAGCACGGCAATGTCACGGGCGGCGTAACCATCGGCCTGCGCCTGTTTTACCATTTGCAACACCAATTGCAAGGTGCTTTCTTGGTACGTGAGCACATCGCCGTCGGCGTAGCCTTCATAAAGTTCATCCGCAAGGCAACATTCGTCTAGATCTAGGGCGTACGCCGAAGCTTCGTTTTGGGTAAAAAGCACTTGTAAATGCGCCTGACCGCTGGGTTTGCCTTCCGGCGATGTCTGCTTAAAGTTCTCGTCATAAATGGCTTGCAACAACGGAAACTGCGGATTGGCCACGCTTATAAACCGAAAAAGATTGTTGTTAAACTGGGTAATTTCACGGGCGCTGCGGTAATTTACATTGAGCAGCTGCGGCGAAATAGTATAGCGTAACGTATCATACCGCGGGGCCACGTTTTCGGCAAAGCGGGAATTTTGGTGCAATTTTTCAGTTTGGTTCCGATGTAGGTGCAGAATTTGTTCCATTTCGCCGCCGCGCCAGCCGTAAATGGCCTGTTTGGCGTCTCCCACCACCATGTTAAAGCCGCCGCCGCTTAGCGCATTTTCTACCAGAGGCAGCAAATTGTTCCATTGCAGCACGGACGTATCCTGAAATTCATCAATGAGAATATGCTGATACCGCTCACCCAATCGCTCATAAATAAACGGAATAGGTTCTTGCAACACAATCTCGGTAATGCGCTTGTTAAATTCTGAAATGTGGACCAGGTTTTTGTCCAGTTTAATTTCCTGAATACACCGCTCCAGTTCACTCAACACACTCAGCTTGTACAAGTGCGGCAGCATGGCCGATAAAATCACGTAATTTTTTTCTTCGCGCTCCCTCAGTTCTTCAATAGCGTAATAAACTTGGCTTAAATCGTTTTTAATTTGATCAAGTAAAGCTTTATCTGGGGCTTTCGCCTTGGAACTGTGCCACTTATCGTCGGCAATTGTTTTGTGCGCATAGGCAAACGGTTTCGTGAAATCGCAGGCTTGGCTCCAAGCATAAAAGTAGGAGTAGAGTCCGCCTTTGCCGTGGGCCATATTTTCAGGCTGAATGCCCTGCGTTTCTAGCAGATGCAACCCTTCGTGGCCCAAGGTCTGCATCTGCTGTTCAATTTCTTTTTTCTGAGCGTTTAGTAGGCCACGTATCTGCTTAAAATCTTGGAGGGTAAGGGTGCCAATGTCAAGTAAGTGTTCATAGGTTTGCTCATTCAAAAGGTTTCGCGCAAACTCGGCTAATTCGTCGGGTAGGTTGTTCCAACTGCGGCCGTCCTCGGCCTTGTCTAAGGCGTATTGTTGCAGGGTTTCGGTGAGGAGTTTGTTCTGGTCTTGGGTGTTTACTTTGTTGAGCAACAGGCTAACCGCAGTGCTTAAAAGCGTTTGCGCATCCATGTCTACCTCAAAATTGTGGGGCAGTTTCAGCTCAGTGGTAAACGCACTCACCACCCGATTTACAAAGGAATCAATGGTGCTAACGGCAAACTCAGAGTAGTGAAACAGCACGTGGTCAAACACTTTGGCGGCCCGTTCGCGCAAAACTTCTGTGGTTACCGTGGGTTGATCATATTCAGTCTTTATTTCAGCAACTATGTTAAGCAGAAGGTCATCACTCTTGGCTTTTTCCTTCGCCAACATCAACCCGTCATTAAAGCCGCGCAACGCCCCCAGAATACGGGTTTTCATTTCTTGAGCGGCATCGTTGGTAAACGTAATGGCCAGAATATTTTTGTAATACGATGGATCTGGACTCTGCAAAGCCAGTTTTAAATACTCTTTGGTAAGCTGGTACGTCTTGCCCGAGCCAGCCGAGGAAGAGTATATTTTAAAGGTAGAAGGCACGGCGCTATTTTGAGTTTGACGTAGTCAGTTTGAGCTTTCTCAGATAAGTAGTCCTGAAAAAACGCAAGCTGTTTCTGGGCTGTTTTTACGAAAATAGGCAAAAAACAGGGATTGGCTGCGCCGATGGTCGCAAAAACATTTCTTAAAAATTCATCTTCCTCTTTCTTTGCTGAAGCAAATGTCTGGACGCTTAGATTTTTCTTATCTTGGTGCACCTAAACCTTAGAATTTCTTTACCAAATGCAGGCTTACCTAGATTTGATGCGGCACATTGTGGCCCACGGCGTAAAAAAAGAAGACCGAACCGGCACCGGCACCCTTAGCGTATTTGGCCACCAGATGCGGTTCAATTTGCAAGAAGGTTTCCCGCTGGTGACCACCAAAAAAGTCCACCTAAAGTCCATCATTTATGAGCTACTCTGGTTTCTACGCGGCGAAACCAACGTGCGCTGGTTGCAGGAGCGGGGCGTGACTATCTGGAATGAATGGGCCGACGAGAACGGCGATTTAGGACCAGTTTATGGCTCGCAGTGGCGGTCTTGGCCCACGCCCAACGGTGGACATATTGACCAAATTCAGCAAGTTATTGACCAAATTAAACAAAACCCCGACTCGCGCCGCCTCATTGTGAGCGCCTGGAACGTGGCCGAGGTAAACAACATGAAGCTGCCGCCGTGCCACGCTTTTTTTCAGTTCTACGTGGCAAACGGTAAACTTTCTTGCCAGCTTTACCAACGCTCAGCTGATGTTTTTTTAGGCGTGCCGTTCAACATTGCTTCCTACGCGCTATTGACCATGATGGTGGCCCAAGTTTGTAACCTAGAACCCGGAGAATTTATCTGGACCGGCGGCGACACGCACCTGTACATGAACCACTTAGACCAAACCCACCTCCAGCTCAGCAGAGAAACCCGACCGCTGCCCAAGATGAAAATAAACCCAGACGTAAAAGACATTTTCGGGTTTGAATTTGAGGATTTCACGGTAGAAGAATATGAGCCGTGGCCGGGGATTAAGGC
>JBBSSO010000071.1:0-7860 GCA_038241905.1 Cytophagales bacterium
GCATTTGGGCCGCTCGGCACGCTAACTTGCGCGCTTAATTGTTGGGTAGGTGGGAAAAGTTCTCTTTCTGTTTTCGGCCTGTTTTCGGGAAAACAGGCCGAAAACAGAAAACGGCGATCTAACTTTTGAAGTTTATTTCTTAACAACTTTTGAGGTAGGCCTAATGATTCTAAAGAACAACGTTCTGATAATTTTAACCAAAAAGTTCAGCCTGCAGCCGAATTAGAATAGCTTTTACTTCCTGTTTTTATGCTTAAATTGCTGGTCAAATTCGCTTCCTTTTAAAAGTTGGGTGAGTTTCAAGATATTGAGCAAATTACCTTATTGTACATCCACTTTTAGTTTAAGACCAAGCCAAAATTACCAGCGTTTTACTTTCAAGTTTGATAGGTAAAATGCTTGCTTTGATAAAAAATTAGTTAATATTCACCAAATATTCTGTTAAAACCGTAAAAGCTCTTATTTTTGAGCCATACTTCAACCACCAGATTAAGATGACCACCAGCCAATCACAAATACTATCAGACCGCATAACCTCTTTGGCCGAATCGCAGACCATCGCCATGGCGAAAAAAGCCCGCGAATTGGCTGCCAAAGGCGTTGATGTGATTAACCTTAGCTTCGGGGAGCCAGATTTCCAGACGCCGCAGTACATCAAAGATGCCGGCAAAAAGGCGATTGATGATGGCTACACTTTTTACACGCCCGTACCCGGTTACCCCGAGTTGCGAAAGGCTATCGTAGAAAAACTAAAACGCGACAACGACCTGGACTACGGAATTGAAAATATTGTGGTCTCTACGGGCGCCAAGCAATCTATTGCCAACGCCGTTATGTGCCTGGTAAACCCCGGCGACGAGGTTATAATTTTCTCGCCGTATTGGGTGAGTTATGAAGAGATTGTGAAACTGGCCGAAGGGGTTCCCGTTGCCGTGAGTGGCGGCTTAGAGAATGACTTTAAAATTACGGCCCAGCAACTAGAGGCAGCCATAACACCCAAGACTAAGCTGCTCATGTACTCATCGCCCTGCAACCCAACGGGCACCGTTTTTACCAAAGAAGACTTGGCTTCTTTTGCGGCCGTGTTAGAGAAGCATCCGCAAGTTTACGTCGTAGCCGATGAGATTTATGAATACATAAACTTTACCGATGACCATTACAGCTTGGCTAGGTTTGACTCCATAAAAGACCGCGTAATTACCGTAAACGGCTTTTCTAAGGGCTACGCCATGACCGGCTGGCGCGTGGGGTACATTGCCGCCCACAAAACTATTGCCGAAGCCTGCGACAAAATGCAGAGCCAGATTACCAGCGGAACGTGTTCCATTGCCCAGAAAGCCGCCCAAGGCGCGTTGGAAGGCGGCCGCGCATCTGCTGATGAAATGAGCGCTTCTTACCTGCGTCGCCGCGATTTGGTGTTGGGTTTGATGAACGATATCCCGGGTATAAAAACCAACGTACCGCAGGGCGCTTTCTACATTTTCCCGGATGTAAGTTCTTTTTTCGGGAAGACCGTTGATGGCAAAGTGATTCAGAACGCCAACGATTTAGCCATGTATTTGCTCAACGAAGCGCACGTGTCATTAGTGGAAGGTGGGGCTTTTGGGGCGCCAGAGTGCATCCGGTTCTCCTTCGCCGCCGCTGACGAAAAACTGGTGGAAGCTTTGGAGCGCATCAAAAAAAGCTTGGCTAAATTAGCTTAACCATTTCGGTAAAAAGACCCACGGGTCATTCCAAAAACGCTAGACATTCCTCATCTTTGCCGATGGAGAATGCCTAGCGTTTTATATTAAATTCAGTTCATGACACAGCCCAGAAATCTTACGTCTTTGTTTGAGCGCTTTAGTCAAATGCGGGTTCTGGTGGTAGGTGATGTCATGATTGACGCCTACCTCTGGGGCAAATCTTCTCGCTTATCGCCGGAGGCGCCCGTGCCCATAGTAAATCTGGTCAAGGTGGAGCAGCGCTTGGGTGGAGCCGCCAACGTGGCCCTGAACGTGCAAAGCTTGGGCGCCACGCCACTTCTTTGCTCAGTAATCGGCGATGATGAGAACGGAGCCGCTCTTTTGCGCTTGTTGCAGAATCAAGGGCAGTCGGCCGAGGGAATCGTGAGCAGCCCGGAGCGGCCAACCACCGTAAAACAGCGCATTATTTCTGGCGGCCAGCAATTGTTGCGCATAGATTCTGAGGTAGAAACAGACCTTACTGCCTTTGAGCAAAGAGCTCTGGTAGAACGTTTCAACAAGTTATTGGCTACCGCCGATGTGGTTATTTTTGAAGATTATGACAAAGGCGTGTTGAGCGAATCGGTGATTAAAGAATTGCTGCAACTTGCCAAAGCCAAGAATATACCCACGGTTGTAGACCCTAAAAAGAAGAATTTCCTGTCTTACCAGGGTGCAACGCTTTTTAAACCTAACTTAAAAGAACTAAAAGAAGGCCTGAAAGTAGAATTTCCCGATGCCAACTTAGAAGCCTTTGAAGAGGCCGTGGCTTTGCTGCAAGAAAAGATGGCGGTAGAAAATATTCTGGTAACACTATCTGAGCGGGGCGTGTTTACTCAGGCAAAAGATGGACAGAAAACGTATTTAGATGCGCATGTGCGGTCTATTTCAGACGTTTCTGGGGCCGGAGATACGGTGGTGAGCATTGCGGCGCTAAGCCTAGCCATCGGTTTACCGCTTCCTGCCCTGGCAGAGTTAGCTAATTTAGGCGGCGGTTTGGTGTGTGAGCACGTGGGAGTGGTACCCATTCAAAAAGCCCAACTGCAACTAGAAGCCGAAGCATCTAATATTTTGCAAACGCACCTAGAAGATATTACGTTTTAGGCCTGTTTTTGGAAAATTAAGCCTAAAACAGGAGCGGGTTGAAGGTGAGCGAAACTGGGGAGTTTTGCCAATAATCCTTGGCGCGAAAATCAATTCTACCTTAATAAAAATTTCTGTTTCCGGCCTGTTTTCAGAAAAACAGGCCGGAAACAGAAATTAACGCTGGCTGTATTCCTTTACCGTTTGGATAAAGCATTTCACTTTCTCGGGATCTGTGTCTGGGTAAACGCCGTGGCCTAGGTTTGCAATGTGGCGGCCAGGTCCGAAGGAATCTAGCATTCTCTTAGTGTCTTGCTTCAAGCTTTCAAACGAGCCGTAAAGCGCGCAAGGGTCTAAATTGCCTTGCAGGGTTTTGTTATCTCCAAATATTTTGCGGGCTTCTTGCACGTCCATGTTCCAGTCAAGGCCAATCACCTGGCAATTAAGCTTGGCAAATTGCTCCAGAGAGAAATAAGCGCCTTTCGCGAAAACCGTGACCGGCACTTCGGTTAGCGCGTCACAAATCTGAGCGATGTAGCGGTAAGAGAATTCTTGGTATTGCATTGGCGGCAGAATGCCAGCCCAAGAATCAAAGACTTGAATTAGATCTGCTCCGGCTACTACTTGGGCTTTTAAATAGGCGATAGTAGTGTCAGTAATTTTTTGAAGCAATTTATGAGAAAGCTCTGGCTGCGTGTACAGCATTTTGCGGGCCTTGGAGAAGGTTTTGGAGCCGCTTCCTTCTACCATATATGCAAAAATAGTCCAGGGAGCGCCCGCGAAACCAATTAACGGCACGCGGCCATTCAGTTCACGTTTGGTTACTTTAATGGCTTCTAACACGTAATTGAGGTGCTCGTATGGGTCGGCTACGCGTACGTTTTCTACATCGGCCGCCGTTTCTACTGTTTTAGGGAAATATGGACCTTGTTTTTCCACCATTTCGTACGTCACGCCCATCGCCTCTGGCACAACCAAAATGTCTGAAAAGATAATAGCTGCGTCTACGTCCAGCAAATCTACGGGCTGAATGGTCACTTCGGCGGCTAGTTCTGGCGTTTCTACCAACTCCTTAAAACCTGATAAGCGACCGCGGACGGCCCGGTATTCAGGTAAAATGCGCCCGGCTTGGCGCATGAGCCAAACGGGCGTTCTTTCAGTAGGTTGGCCCAAAGCGGCACGCAGGAATAAGTCGTTGTTCAGTTGCATGGCGCAAAGATAAGCAAGGATTACCGAGGGAAAAACCAGAACAGCGGCGGCATTTTGTTTCCGGCCTGTTTTTCCAGAATTAAGGTAAAAACACGGTTTTGGAAAGAGAATTTTATGCCCGAAAAAGCGCCAACAAGGCCGTTACAATAAAGCTAACGCCTAAGGAAAGTACAATAAAGCCCATGATTTTGGAGAGGGCGGCCAAGCCAGATTTACCCATAAACCGCATGAGGCGGGGCGAGAAAAACAAGATCAAGTAACAAACCAAGCCCATTAAAACGATGGCCAGAATGATAAAGCTCATGTTCACGATGGTAAGTGATTTTGTGAACAAACTGATGACCACGGCAATAGAACCGGGGCCAGATAGGAGCGGCATGGCGAGTGGCGTAAAGGAAATGTCCTCTTTTTCTACACCTTCGGCTACTACGTCTTTAGAAATTTTCTTGACTTGCTCAGCTCTGGAATTAAGCAAATCAAAGCCTGCTTTCATGATCATAATTCCGCCCGCAATGCGCAAATCATGAATCCGGAGGCCAAAGAAATCTAACACGGCTTGCCCGGCCACAAAAAAGACCGTCAAAATCAAAACCATGTACGTGCATGCGCGCAGAGCCTGTTGGTTCCGGCGTTCCGGCGAGTCGTCTTGGGTGAGGGTCAAGAAAACCGGCATGGCCCCGAAAGGATTCACGACCGAGAAAAGCGCCGAGAAAGTTGCTAACAGAATTTCCATCGGCTTAAAATACGGAATTTGAGGGCAAGATCAAGGTTTTTAGCCGCGACGAAGGTATAAGCGTTATAGTTATAAATAAATATAAAAAGCTTTTAAACGAAGAAGCTGAAAACTGACATTCGTATTTGGCTGAATAACCCTTTTTTGCGCAGTGCGGCAGATCTTTCTGTTTTGGGGGGAGTGGAAGTGGAAACTTGCCGGCGCTGTATTTTCTGCAAGGCCTTAACCAGCCAAGCTGAAGCGGTAGTATTACGCTCTATAATACCAGAAACACCTGGGTGCCAATATTGTAACGTGTTTTTGGCTTCTAAAGAAGTAACCATAACAAACACGTGAGTTCGTTCTTGGTGGGCCAAAATGGATTGCAAAAGAGCGTCATCAGGTTCCTGATTTAAGGAATGACGACCGCCTAAAATGATAATTTCGCGGGTAGAGTTTCTTTTTTCGGTAAATTGAAGTTCAAATTCTTGGTAAGAAAATGACCGGAATTCAATCGGTTTTGCGTAAAGTTGCTGTTTGTTTAAAGCTTGGGTTAGCGCGCCAGCAAAAGATTTGTCATCTTCAATCAGCAGCACTCGGTATGTGTTTACCATTATAGTTTTTAAATGCCTTCTATTAAAGGCAAAGTGAAATTCTTAGGTTTATAAAAAATATAATACGCATTCAGCGCTTTACCGGTTTTTGCAAACAGGTTGTTAGCTTTGAATGCGTAAAAATACAGAAAAGTTCAAAGAAGTTATAGCACTTTTATTTTAAAGCATGAATAATGTTACCCTCGGGATATTAGGAGGCGGTCAACTAGGGAGAATGTTGCTTCAGGCCAGCCTAGATTTTAACCTCACCGTTCTAGTTCTTGACCCCGATGAGAATGCTCCTTGCCGGAACCTTTGCGCTGATTTTGTTTGCGGCGATTTCAATGATTTTGATACCGTTTACGCTTTCGGGAAACGCTGCACGCACGTTACCATTGAAATTGAGCACGTAAACGTAGATGCTCTTTTTGCGCTGGAAAAAGAAGGCGTGCTGGTATATCCCAAACCCGCGTCTTTGCGCACCATTCAAGACAAAGGTCTTCAGAAAGAGTTTTTTAGGGCTAATTCCATCCCCACCGCCGATTTTAGATTGCTGCCAGATGCCGCAGCGTTGCAAGAGAATCTAGACTTTTTGCCCGCTTTCCAGAAACTGCGGCGGGGCGGTTATGATGGCAACGGCGTGGTGCGTTTGAATACGGCCCAAGATTTTGCCAAAGCTTTTGAAGGGCCAACGGTCCTAGAAAAACTGATTCCGTTTGAAACGGAAATTTCCGTGATCTGCGCCCGCAATCCGCAGGGAGAAGTGAAGGCTTTTCCGGTGGTAGAACAAGTCATGCACGCGGAGCATAATTTAGTTGATTATCTGTTGGCCCCGGCCCAGATTTCTTATAAACTACAACGCATGGCTATTGAAATTGCCACGCACGTTACAACTTCTTTAGAAATAGTGGGTCTGTTGGCCGTAGAAATGTTTGTTACCCCAGATAGGCAAATTCTGGTTAATGAAGTTGCTCCCCGGCCGCATAACAGCGGGCACCACACCATGAAAGCCAACGCTACATCCCAATTTGAGCAGCATTTGCGCGCCATTCTGGGGTTGCCTCTCGGAGATACCGAACCGCACTGTCCGGCCGTTCTCGTTAATCTTTTAGGCGAACCTGGTTTTTCTGGCGAAGCGGTTTATGAAGGCCTCGCGGATGTTCTGCAAGAGCCGGGCGTTTATTTGCACCTGTACGGGAAGAAATTTACTCGCCCACACCGCAAAATGGGGCACTTAACCGTTTTGGCACCTACCTTAGAAGAAGTAATAACGAAAGCAGACCACCTAAAAAACCGACTAAAGATTAAAGCATGAGCCAAGCCGAGAGAAATAACCCGCAAGTAGGAATTATCATGGGCAGCCAGTCAGACCTAAAAGTGATGTCAGCGGCGGCAGATATCCTGGAGCAACTGCACGTGCCCTTTGATCTGACCATTGTATCGGCGCACCGCACGCCCCACCGCATGGTAGAATACGCCGAAAGCGCCCGCAAAAAAGGCCTTAAAGTAATTATTGCCGGCGCTGGCGGAGCTGCCCATTTGCCCGGCATGGTAGCAGCCCTCACCACGCTGCCCGTCATTGGAGTGCCCGTTAAATCAAGCAACTCCATTGACGGTTGGGATTCTGTTTTGTCAATTTTACAGATGCCCAGCGGTGTTCCCGTTGCCACGGTAGCTTTAAACGGTGCTACTAATGCCGGCTTGTTGGCCGCCCAGATTTTAGGAACCACCAATGCCGTAATTGCCGATGCCCTAGAAAAGCACCGCACCATACAACGCGACAAAGTGATGCGCTCTGTAGAGCAGCTGCACCGCGGCGATATTGACGTAGATTAAGAGCCATCGCCCCAAAAAAGCAACTTCATTTTTGAGGCGATGGTTAAGAAAAGTTATGTTGAAAAGTACCGGTTTAAGACAGAAATGCCGTATTTTATCATTCCAACGCAGATAAATGTGTGCAGTATTTTGCGGGCTAATTCTAGAAAAAGTGGGTCGTTCTTACTTTAACGTTTAGACAAGTAAACATTTAGCCTTAATAGGTGCATTGCCAACCTTTTTTATACACTGGCAAATTTATCCTCGGTTGTAAATTTTTAATCCGATGGATTTTCTGGCAAAGCTTGCTTTAACTTTTACTAATAATAAAGCGGGTTTTAGGCCTGTTTTTCTAAAAACAGGCCTAAAACAGCGCAACCGCCAGTCTTGATTAATCGCTTTGTATGGGTATGGATTCAGATATGCTCCAGATTTACCTTATCCGCCACGCCCGGCCTGTCATTAATAAAGCAGGTTTTTACAGCAAAGCCCAGGCCCGGCAATACACGCAAGACTACCAAGTAGCTGATGTAGAAGAAATTATGGAAAAGAATTCGCAGCTGCCGCTAGAAAAGATAAACAAAGTGTTTTGCAGCACGCTCTTGCGGGCAAAATCTACCGCGCGTCAATTGTTTGGCCCCGCTGTTACGTTAGTAGAAGATGCCACTTTTCGCGAGTTTGAAACCCGCATCTGGGGATTGCCCATTGGGAAGTTTCCGCTGGC
>JBBSSO010000072.1:0-7841 GCA_038241905.1 Cytophagales bacterium
AAATTTTCTTTATAAATTTTCTTCTTTTTTTTATTTACTTGTTGTGGTTTTTTCAAATAAAAAAAAAAATTTTGTGTGTTTTTTTGTTTTTTTTTAAAAAAAACCCCCCCCAAAAACGCCTCTTTTATAAATGGTTATAATTACTCGCTTGCCGGAGGAGATGTGGGAGCAATACTTTGATTTGCCTCGCCAGATTCAGGCGATTTCTGAGCGCCCGATCCGCTGTTTCTGTTGCGGTCCGATCCTTTTCCCTCCGCGCGCGGTGGTCTGGGTTGGGCTGGGCGCACGGGTCTGTTCGGGCCTTCATCGCCGGAGGCTACCGCTGTTTTCTGCCCGGCTGGTTTGCCATTTTCGTTTTTCCGACGGTTTTGGCCGCCTTTTTCGTTTCTGCCACCGCCGCTACTTTGGCCGCCAGTCCGGCTACCTGAGCCACCACCGCGGCTAGATCTGCCGCGTCCGCCCAAGCTGCGGTTAGCTACCGGGTCATACGGCGGGCTTTGCCCGATGCTTTCTGGCATGGTTAGTTTTGGCAGCTCGCGCTCAA
Source organism: Cytophagales bacterium (assembly GCA_038241905.1). Lineage (GTDB taxonomy): Bacteria > Bacteroidota > Bacteroidia > Cytophagales > Hymenobacteraceae > Nibribacter. The sequence goes on from JBBSSO010000072.1 coordinate 545, forward strand.
TCAATTTCTCAATCTTAACCAAACGCTCTTGGTCTTTCTCGTTCACAAACGTGATGGCGGTACCAGACGTGGCTGCGCGCGCTGTCCGCCCGATGCGGTGCACGTAATCTTCGGCATCTTGGGGCACGTCAAAGTTTAACACGTGGCTAATATTGTCCACGTCAATTCCTCTGGACATCACATCCGTAGCCACTAAAACCTGCAACTGTTTGTTACGGAAGCGCTGTAAAATGGACTCGCGCTCGTCTTGGGTGCGGTCAGAAGAAATACCATCGGCCTCAAAATTCATTTTCTGAAGGGCCCGCACAATTTCGTTTACCGCCGATTTACGCGAAGTAAACAAAATCATGGTCTGCACGTCTTCGTCTTTTAAAATGTGTTGCAGCAAACGCAGTTTCTGGTTGTCATACACCAAGTAAATTTGCTGGTTAATGTTGGCGGCCGGCTTAGAAATAGACAAACTTATTTCTTCGGGCTCTTGCAAAATCTGCCGCGCAAACGTCCTGATTTTTGACGGCATAGTCGCCGAAAAAAGCATGGTTTGGCGCTGCTTTGGCAAGTCGTTGATGATTCTCATCAGGTCGTCCATAAAGCCCATATCCAGCATTTTATCGGCTTCATCCAGAATCAAATATTTTACCTGATCTAGTTTAACGTAGCCCATTTGCATGTGCGCAATTAATCTACCCGGCGTTGCTACAATAATATCAGCGCCGCTGGTAAGCGCTTTCTTTTGCTGATCCCAGTTCTGGGCGTTGTTACCGCCGTAAATAGCAATGGAAGTGGCGCCGGTAAAATAGCTAAGGCCTTCTACCTGATCATCAATTTGTTTGGCCAGTTCGCGGGTGGGAACCAAAATAAGCGTGCTGGTAAAATCATACTTAGCCTGAGAAATTCGGCTGAGCGTAGGCACCAAAAACGCCGCGGTTTTACCCGTACCGGTTTGGGCGCAAGCAATCAGGTCTTTAGAATCTAAAATATAAGGGATGGCTTGGGCCTGAATGGGGGTAGCTTGTTTGTAACCCATGGCCCGGATGCCTTCAATTAAATCGGGCTGTAAGTCAAAATCGTCAAATGTAACACTCATTGTATCTGTCTGTTCTTGCATTTTTGAGGAACGTTTTTCTATTCCGGTATATAGTTGGTAAAGATAAGGTATTCTGCCAAATCTCTCCTTACTATATTCTTAGGCTTTGCTTTACCTGTTTATTTGGTCAAGATATAGGAGCTTTTTGCAAGCAGCTTTTGTAAATTAAAATTGGGTTTTATTTAAAATGAGAAAGGCCTTAACCCAGCTTTTGGGAGGACGGAGCCAGTATGTAAATCTTTAATTAGAGCATTCGTAACGCCATCGGCTACTATCTTTTACTCTTTCTTTTTTAAGCCGATGGAATACCAGTTTGGCTTTTCCCTGTTTTAGCCCCATTTTTGGAAAAACAGACCTAAAACAGCAATGTCACCATCCGAAGGAATTTTCAAAGATTTAGTAGTCATAGAACTGGCCAGCGTTTTGGCGGGACCTAGCGTAGGGCAGTTTTTTGCCGAGATGGGGGCCAAGGTCATCAAAATTGAAAACGTAACCGCCGGTGGCGATGTAACCAGAAGTTGGAAACTACCTTCCGAGGACCCCACAACCACGGTGTCAGCGTATTTTGCAGCAGCCAATTGGGGGAAAGAATCGGTTTGCGTAAACTTGACTTCGGCAGAGGTTCAGCAAGCCGTTTACACCATGTTAGCAAAAGCCGATGTGGTGTTGACCAGCTACAAACCCGGCGATGCCGAGAAACTGAAAATGGATTACAAAACGGTATCAGCCCGCAACCCAAAACTCATTTACGGGCACATAACCGGCTACGGCGCTGATAGTCCGCGGGCGGGTTATGATGCGGTATTACAAGCTGAGGCCGGTTTTATGTACCTGAACGGCGAAAAAGGCGGTGCGCCCCTAAAAATGCCCGTCGCGTTAATTGACCTGCTGGCCGCGCACCAATTAAAGGAAGGTTTGTTGGCTGCACTTTACGTGCGCGAACGGACCGGTAAAGGAACTTACGTAGAAGTGTCTTTGCTCCGGACGGCTATTTCTTCGTTGGCCAATCAAGCCACCAATTATTTAGTGGCGGGGCAATCGCCGGAACGGCTGGGTTCTGAACACCCCAATATTGTGCCCTATGGCACGGTTTTTACGTCTAAAGACGACAAAGACTTGGTATTGGCCATCGGCGACGACCGGCAGTTTAAAGCACTGTGCACGGTTTTAGGTATTCCTGAGGTAGCAGAGCAAGCAGAATATGCCACCAATTACCATCGGGTGAAGCACCGCGAAGCCCTTACTAAAATTTTGAAAGATACCTTAAGTCAGTACCACCGTCAAGAATTATTGACTACTTTGACTACCCATCATGTACCGGCTGGAGCGGTTTATTCCATTCCAGAAGCGTTGGCGCAACCGTTGGCCCAGCCGCAAATGATAGCCGCCGATGGCCTGCGTGGACTAAGGCAAATTGCGTTTCAAGCGGAAGGGCACGGAGTTTGCAATTTGTCTGGCCCGCCGCGCCTAGGCGTAGATACGTGGCAAGTTTTAGCAGATTATGGAGGTTTAAATCAAAGTGAGTTAGCGCAGCTTGCTGAAAATCAGGTAATTGCTCCTCAGTTTCCTAGCAAGGAATAATCGCCACACTTTGGCCATTTATGTTTAGGGACCTTTGTTGAGCGGAAGAAATTTTTGAAAAAGCTCTGAAATAGCGAGATATGGAAGATAGAATAGAAACTATATTTGAAGGATTATATCAGAAATCAAGCACCAAACAGGCTATTTTCCGAAATACCAGAACTGCTTTTGACCAATTGCGGGCTTGCTCGGTAGAGATTATTGAGAAATTAAAAGAACGCATTACCAAAGTAGATACCTCGGTGGTGATAGAATACCGCAGCGTAAACGACTTTGAATTTCATATAAAATTCTCTGGCGATTTGCTGGTTTTTGTGATGCATTCTAACGTGGTAACGTTGCCGCCGGGGCATGAAGTGATGAAAAGTAGTTACGTAGATGAGGATTTTAGACGTCGTTTTTTTGGCCACATCATGGCCTACAACTTCATGGCCGATTCCATTAAATACAACCGCCTCAACGACCCGGGTTACCTGCTAGGCCGCTTGTTAATTAACATAGATAATCACTTTTACTTAGAGGGCGTTAAGCAGCTAGATTTATCTTATCATGACATGGCCAAGAATAAAATTGACGAGCAGGCCCTAACTTTGTTTGTAGAAAGCGCCATGATTGCCTCCATTAACAATGACCTGATTGCGCCAGATGTAGAGGATATCCGGACAATTAACGTTAAGAAAAAGCTGGAGGAGCAACAAGTTAGTACGCCGCAAAAAGTAGGCTTTGCGTTCAGCAGCCAAGCCCCACCAATTGTCTATTAAATTTCAGAGCTTATATTTCATCGTTTAGTTTCTAAAAGATATAAATAAGAATGCCCGGTCAGATTTTTCTGGCCGGGCATTCTTATGATATAATAAATAGGTTTCTGTTTTAGGGCTGTTTTTTGAAAAACAGCCCTAAAACAGAAATTGAATGATTAAAAATCAGATTTTAGAAGGCGATTAAGATCTACATAACCTCGGCTAGTTCTAGCCAGCGCTCGGTTTTTTGTTCCACTATTTCCGTTATTTCCTGAATGCGGTTGGCTTTTTGGGTCAGTTCTTTGTGGTCGGTAATGCCGGTGTTCATTTGCTCACTAAGCGTATTTTTTTCGGTTTCAAGCTGGGCAATTTCTTTTTCTAACTGCTCATATTCTTGCTTTTCCTTGAAAGTAGCTTTGCGCTTTTCTGCCGTAGAAGCAGTGGCTAAAGGCACGGCCGCAATGTTACGCGGATTGGCGGCAACTTTTTCTCCTTCTTGGGTTTTGCGCTCTTCGCGTTCCTTGGCCCACTCGCGGTAATCTGTGTAGTTGCCCGGGAAATCGCGGAGCTTACCGTTTTCTTCAAACACAAATAAATGCTCTACCAGGCGGTCCATGAAATAGCGGTCATGGCTTACAATAAGCAGAGAGCCGCCAAATTGCAGCAAGAAATCTTCCAGAATGTTTAGCGTCAGGATGTCTAAGTCGTTGGTGGGCTCATCTAGAATCAGGAAGTTGGGGTTCTTCATGAGCACCCGCAGCAACTGCAAACGGCGTTTTTCGCCACCGCTCAGTTTCTTAACAAACGTATATTGCTGGGCCGGCGGAAACTGGAAATGCTGCAGAAATTGGCTGGCAGTAATTACCTCGCCGTTGCCGGTTTCTACTACTTCGGCAACTTCTTTCACCACGTCAATTACGCGCTGATCGTCGTTAAACGTGAGTTCGTTTTGGGTGTAATAGCCAAAAACGGTGGTCTGTCCGGCAATAATTTCGCCGCTGTCGGGCGCTAATTTGCCGGTAAGCATGTTTAGAAGCGTGGTTTTGCCAGCTCCGTTGGGGCCAACCAAACCTACGCGGTCTTTCTTCCGGAAAACGTAGTTAAAATCATCCAGAATAACGCGGTCGCCAAAACTTTTGCTCAAATGGTCTATCTCCAGAATCTGGTTTCCTTGGCGGGTAGTTTTTACCGATAGCTCTAATTGGGTGCGGGTGTCTTTCTGGTTGGCTTTGTCTTGGGTGTCATAAAAAGCTTCAACCCTAGATTTAGATTTAGTGCCTCGCGCCCGAGGTTGCTTGCGCATCCAATCCAATTCTTTTTTGAACAACTGGCGGGTTTTACCCATTTCAGCGGCGCTGGCTTCTTCCTGCTCGGCTTTTTTCTCTACGTAATAGCTGTAGTTGCCTTTGTAGGTGTAAAGTTTACCTCGGTCAAGTTCGGCTATTTCGGTAGCAACCTGGTCCAGGAAATACCGGTCGTGGGTAACCATGAGCAGCGTGGTCTGCTCAGTGGTGAGCAGGTTCTCAAACCATTCAATGGTTTCTAAGTCTAAATGGTTGGTAGGCTCATCTAAAATTAGCAAATCTGGTTCTTCAATTAAAACCCGCGCCATGGCCACGCGTTTTTTCTGTCCGCCAGAAAGCTCTTCTACTTTGGCATCTAAGTTTTGAATGCCCAGCCGACCCAGAATTTGTTTGGTGCGTACTTCGTATTCCCAGGCGTGCAATTCTTCCATGCGTTCCATCACCTGCTGCATTTTTTTATCTGAGGTGTTGGGGTCCGTCAAACAAGCTTCGTAGTCTCTAATGGCTTCCAGCACATCGGTTTGGCCCGAGAAAATGGCTTCTTGCACCGATGCTCCGGCCGGGAATGATGGCTGCTGCCACAAAAACCCAACTTTTATTCCTCTTCTTACGCTCACGGAGCCATTGTCGGTGGGGAGGGTGCCGGCCAAAATCTGGAGCAAAGTGGTTTTGCCCGTGCCGTTGGCGCCAATAAGTGCCACGCGCTGGCCGCGGTTAATGCCAAAGTTTAGGTTCTGGAAAAGCGGTCGGTCTCCGAAACTTTTAGATATAGCGTCTGCTGAGAGGTAATTCATGCCGCAAAGGTACGTAATCAGGAAAAGGTTTGCTACTTTGGTACAAAGTGCGCGTTTAATATTTGCCAAAGGCGATGGTTAGGCTGGAAACAACACGCCAGTAACTGCAACAGCTGAGGAAAGCTGGGAAGAACTAAAAATCAGTTATCTTGCTGAACAGGATGGCTTTGCGGAGGTGAGCGTGGTGAGTTATGAGCCGATGGGCATCTGGTTCGACGACATCTCGGTTACCGTTGCTGCGCCTGAGCTAGTGCAATAAAACCACTACGACCCGTGGGTACTTAACCTGGCAGGCATAGAGAAGCAGGGAAACCCTGACCATAAATTCCAGTACAACGGCAAAGAGAAACAAAGTGAACTAGGATTGGAGTGGCTGGATTACGGGGCCCGGATGTACGACCCGCAGATTGGCAGGTGGCACGTGGTGGATCCGCTGGCCGATGAGGAGGAGCAAGAAAGCTGGAGCCCTTACCACTACGTTTACAACAATCCCATTAGGCACACAGACCCAGACGGGAAGAATGGGTGGGATACGGTGGTTGGGTTTGGGGCTGCCGTAGTTGATAATGCTACCCTGGGAATGACCAATGTACGGGGCACAGCGGCTAAGTATGTAAACAATGCTACGGACTTTAACCGAGGTCAGGACGGCGGAGATATTTTTATGGCGCTTGCAGGGATCGGAGAAGCGGCAGCAGGAAAAGGTGCTACCGGTGCCGGTTTGGTGCTTGCTCCGGAAACAGCAGGCGGTGGTTTGGTATTGGCCGGAGCAGGCCAATTAGCTGTCCGTCACGGGGCAGCGGTTGCCACTGCTGCGGTTTATAACTTCGCCAGCCAAAAAGGTAGGATCAGTGAGGGAGGGAAATATTCGCATTTAAAATAACCTCAAAATCTAGGTGATGGGAAGAAAACTACTCCAGCCCAAAGGAAGAGGATTTTGGAACAAAACAAAATGCAAAACGGCGGCCATTTGCGGAGTGATGGTGATGGAAGAAGCTTAAATCCGCCACAAAGAACCCAAAAGGGGCAGAAAGCAGATATGAACCAAGCTGAAATAGATCATATGACTCCAAAGTCAAAAGGAGGTTCAAATAGTAATTCAAATCTAAGAGTAATTTCTAAGGAAGAAAATCTAAGAAAAGGTAATAGAACAGATTAATCAATATGAAGAAGTTCGAAGATGATTTAAATACAGCAATTATAACTACTAAGTATATTTTAGATAGGCAATCACCTATACTTTTTGTCTTCCATTACGATGATGGTTCGTGGCAGTTTTCTGGTCCGGAAGAAGATTTAGAAGATGAAGATTATAGGGTAATATCTCTTGAAGAAATCATTGCTATTGATGCCTCAGTGCTTGAAGTGGCAGATTTACCTTATGAAGGTGAAGCATATCGTGAACAGGTTGACTTTCCTTGGATAATAAATACTGAAGAGGATTAAGAAAGTAATTGATATGCTCCATAAACGAAAAAGCCCGGCAGATGTGCCGGGCTTTTTCGTTTATGGGTGTTTTTTCTTAAACCAGACCAAAAACGGTATTGAAAACGGTAGAAAAGTAGAGGGACTTATTTATTCTAGACCCTTGCAGGTCTTGCAGTTATGCACCCATCGTTATGCGTAGAGTTAGCGGAGCGCTCTACGCATTTAGGTGAGGACAATCTCTGATTGGTGCAAAGAACATAAGAAAGAAAGCCCGTATCTCACAATAATAGGCTTCTTATTTTTCTCAGGAGGTTGCGTTTCCGGCCTGTTTTTCAGAAATTAAGCCTAAAACATACCCTCCAA
>JBBSSO010000073.1:0-7805 GCA_038241905.1 Cytophagales bacterium
CTCTCCACTATTGGTGGGTTTATGGGCTTGCCCGCTGTTTTCTCGGAGAACCATACCTTGGGTAATTTCCTGTCGCCAATCTATGAATTCTCCCGCCGGGCCGTGCCTAGCGCTTTTGAAATCCAGCACGTATCGCACGAAACAGAATATATTTTAATGGGTGTTTCCGTAGCAGTAGCCTTGGCAGCCATTTTGTTGGCGTATGTTATGTACAACAAGAACAAGGCCGTACCGGCCGATGAAAACGCCAAACTTTCTCCGCTGCACAAACTGATCTATAACAAATATTACGTGGACCAACTGTACAACGGTTTGTTTGTGAAACCCATCATGAGCTTGTCAACCGGCTTGTACCGCTTTGTGGAAAAAGGCCTGATTGACCCCATCGTAAACGGGTTTGGGAAAGGCGTTTTAGGCGGCGGGCGTTCCCTGCGGGTAATCCAGAGCGGCTCCGTGGGTTCTTACATGCTGCTGATGGTGCTGGGCATCATCCTCATTTTATTGCTGAATTTCATTATCTGATACTGTCTACTACATGTTAACCGCACTCTTAATATTATGGCCCGCGCTGGCCGCTTTGCTGGTACTGTTGGTAAAAGGACAGGGAGCCAAGAAAGTAGCTTTTGGGGCCGCACTCGTAGAATTGGCCCTGGGCGGGTACGCTTGGTATTCGTTTGATCCGGCCAACACCTCGGCCCAGTTTCTACTAACAATGCCTTGGGTCGCCTCGGCTGGTATTCTCATTAAAGTAGGGATGGACGGCATCAGCTTGCTGTTGGTTTTACTGACCGTGTTCTTGGTGCCGCTTATTATTTTGGCCTCGTTCCGGAATAATTACGAAAGGCCCGCTTCCTTTTTCGCTCTCATTCTGTTTATGCAGACGGGTTTAATTGGGGTTTTTACCGCGCTAGATGCGTTTCTGTTCTACTTCTTCTGGGAGGTTGCCCTTATTCCTATCTACTTTATTGCCGGTATGTGGGGCGGCGAAAACCGCATTAAGGTTACGTTTAAATTCTTCGTGTACACGGTTTTGGGCTCGCTGTTTATGCTGGCAGCTTTTGTCTACCTGTATTTTCAGACGCCAGGCACGCACAGCTCCGACCTAGACGCGTTTTATGCCCTAAACTTGGCAAGTGACACCCAAAGCTGGTTGTTCTGGTTCTTGTTTGTAGCGTTCGCGATTAAGATGCCTGTGTTTCCGTTCCATACCTGGCAACCCGATACGTACACCACCTCGCCAGCGGCGGGTACCATGCTTTTGTCTGGCATCATGCTTAAAATGGGGATTTATGGCGTTTTGCGCTGGCTTTTGCCGGTCGTGCCTTTGGGCGTAAACGACTGGGCTACGGTGGCGCTCGTGCTTTCCATCATTGGCATTATTTACGGCGCTATCATCGCCATCCGGCAGCAAGATATGAAACGGGTTATTGCGTTTTCGTCCATCTCACACGTGGGGTTGATTGCGGCGGGCTTGTTTACTTTAAATGAGCACAGCATGCAAGGGGTAATGATTCAGATGCTGAGCCACGGAATTAACGTAACGGGTTTGTTCTTTATCATTGATATTATTGAGCGCCGCACCGGCACCAGAGACATTGCCGCGCTTGGCGGAATTACGCAGAAGGCTCCGTTCTTGACGGTTGCTTTTTTAGTTTTGCTTTTGGGCGCTGTAGGGCTGCCGCTCACCAACGGGTTTATAGGCGAGTTCTTGCTTTTGTTTGGCGTGTTCCAATACAATGCTTGGATGGGCGCCGTGGCCGGACTAACCATTATCCTGAGTGCCGTGTACATGTTGCGCATGTTCCAGCGGGTTATGTTTGGCGAGAAAAACGTAATCACCGAAAACTTCACCGACCTTACTTTCTCTGAAAAAGCGGTGCTGGTGCCTTTGTTAATCATGGTCTTCTGGATTGGTTTGCACCCCAACACGTTCCTGAACCTTTCAGAACCAGCCGTTTTGCACCTGCTGGATGTTATTAAACGCTAACCTGACGCTTTTCTAAAACAGGATCCGCTCATGACTTCAATTATTTTACTCTCTATATTCGGAATTGTGAACCTCTTTTTAGGGTTCATGAAATCCAAAAGAGCGCTTCTGCCCATTGTGATGCTCTTTTTGGCCATCGCGCTGGTAGCCGCCCTCTCTGACTGGAACCAGCTGAACACCTTCTTCGATTCCAGCAGTTTCAGTAGCATGATGATTATGGACAATTATGCGGTCGCGTTTACGGCCGTCATGATTTTGTCTACCCTCTTTATTGTGCCCTTTACGCGCAGCTACGCCGTTGGAGAAAACGCCAACCTAGCCGAGTTTTACACCCTGTTGCTGTTCTCTTTGGTGGGCGGCATTATGATGGTGAGCTATGAAAACTTGCTGATACTGTTCTTAGGCATCGAGATTATGTCTGTGGCGATGTACATTTTGGCGGGCTCCAACAAGCGCAACGTGCTCTCTAACGAGGCAGCCATCAAATACTTTCTGATGGGGGCTTTCTTTACCGGAATCATTCTCTTCGGGATTGCCTTGCTATATGGAGCCACCGGATCATTTAAACTGTCAGAGATTGCGCTTGCGGCCAACGCTTTAGAGCCCGGCACCGAGCCTCTTTTGTTCATGGGTTTGCTGATTGTCTTAATCGGGATTACATTTAAAGTGGGCGCTGCGCCCTTCCATTTCTGGACGCCAGACGTGTACGAAGGCACGCCCACCGTTTTTACCAGCTACATGTCTACCGTGGTGAAAACGGCCGGAATCGCTGCTTTTTACAAATTGCTGAGCGCTGGTTTTTCCGGCGTAGAACAACATTGGTATCCTACCGTAGTGGCCATAACCGTGCTTACGTTGGTAATTGGCAACCTCGGGGCTGTGGCGCAAACCAGTTTCAAACGCATGTTGGCATATTCCAGCATCTCGCACGCCGGGTACCTCATGATTGCTTTGGCTGCTTTTAACGACCGCTCCCAGAACGCTTTGTTATTTTACTCGCTGGCATATTCGGTGGCTACCATTATTGCGTTTGGCGTATTAAAATACGTGAGCGATTCGCGTAGGTCTAACGAGTATGAAGCCTTTAACGGTTTGGGCAAATCCAATCCGCTGCTGGCCTTTGTGCTCACGGTTTCCATGTTGTCTTTGGCCGGGATTCCCTTAACGGGCGGGTTCTTCGGGAAATTGTTTTTATTCTCGGCCGCGTTGGAGCAAGGCATGTTGTGGCTGATAATTGTAGCCGTGCTGATGTCTGCCGTAGGGATTTACTATTATTTCCGGGTTATCATCGCCATGTACCTGCGCGAATCTGAAATTGAGCGGATTCCGGTAAGTTCTTTTACCACCTTTACCTTAATTTCTTTGGTTGTTTTAACCGTGTTAATGGGTATTGCTCCCGGCCTATTCATCGATTTGCTGTAAGGAAAACACGTAAGGATACGTTTCTATAAAGCAGAAGAGGCGCCCTACAAGCGCCTCTTCTGCTTTTCTGTTTTCGGCCTGTTTTAGCCAAAACAGGCCGAAAACAGAAAAGCGCTGATTTTTAATTCTGGCAATACAGATAAAGCTCATATAAATAACCAAAACAACTTTAACACGAAAAGATTTTTTACCATACACGCGCACACCATGTTTAGCAAAGGCATTCCTATTTCCCTTTCTTTAGACCCCACGTTAGAAGCCAAAAATATACCTCAATCTACTAGCCACCACAAAAAGCGCCTGTTACTGATTGCCGCTTTGGCGGTCATGATTGCGGTAGTCATCAGCTTTATTGCCAAGCTATTAGTTTACCTGATTGACCTGGTAACCAATATTTCATTTCACGGCGTTATTTCTACCGCTTACATCAGCCCCGCTGAAAATAATTTGGGCCTTTGGGTGGTTGTAGTGCCGGTAATTGGGGGCGTTATTGTCGGGTTGATGGCGCTGTACGGTTCCAAAGCCATTAGAGGGCACGGCATTCCGGAGGCCATGGAACAAGTACTCACCAACCAAAGTAAGATTAACCCCATCATTACGTATCTGAAACCCATTTCGGCGGCTATCTCCATAGGGACGGGCGGGCCGTTTGGCGCCGAGGGGCCTATCATCGCCACCGGCGGCGCTTTGGGCTCTACGTTGGGCCAGACCCTGAAAATAACCGACAATGAGCGCAAGATTTTGCTGGCGGCTGGGGCTACGGCCGGTATGTCAGCTATTTTCGGGAGCCCGATTGCAGCTATCTTTTTGGCCATTGAATTGCTGTTGTTTGAATTTTCGCCCAGGTCAATTATTCCGGTGGCACTGGCCTGTATAACGGGCGCGGCGGGGCATCATTTGCTGTTTGATGCTGGTCCGGTATTCCCGATGGCCACGTATCTAGATTTACCTTCTAATGCGGCGGTGGCGGGCTATAGCGCGATAGGGATTATCTTGGGTTTGCTTTCTGTGCTGGTTACAAAACTGGTATATTGGGTAGAAGACACGTTTGAGAAACTGCCCATCCATTGGATGTGGTGGCCCGCCATCGGTGGGTTGGGCGTGGGGATAATTGGCTTTTTTGCCCCGCGCACGCTGGGCGTAGGCTATGAGAACATCACTGACCTGCTTTCGGGCACCATGCCGCTGCAGATTATTTTGTCTTTGTGCGTGCTCAAGTTTCTTTCTTGGGCCATTGCCCTGGGCAGCGGAACTTCTGGGGGTACGCTTGCTCCTTTACTTACCATCGGCGCAGCCGTTGGGGCTTTGTTAGGGAGCGCAATCCTTTATTTATTTCCAGATTCTGGCGTAAACCTGCCGCTGGCAGCGTTAGTGGGCATGTCCGCGATGTTTGCGGGTGCCTCTCGGGCGTTGTTGACTTCCATTGTGTTTGCGCTGGAAACCACGTTGCAGGCCAATGCCTTGCTGCCTTTGTTGGCGGCTTGTACGGGCTCTTATTTTGTGTCGTTTTTTCTGATGAAAAACACCATCATGACCGAGAAAATTGCCCGCAGAGGTGTTAAAACTCCTGATTCTTATGAGCCCGATATTCTGGAGAAAATTAACGTAGAACAGATGATTGCCGAAGAGGGCTTGGTGCTAAGCGAAGACAACAGCATTGGTGAGGTGCGCGACTGGCTGGCCCACGAAAGCGAATACCAAAGCAATTACTTTATCATTGCCAGCAACGAGAGCGAGTTCCGGGGAATTGTTAGTTCTTCTAACCTGTTCAGCCACCACCATCCCACCGAAAACAAAATAGGTAGCCTGATTAAAAGAAGGCATATTTCTGTAGCTGCCCAAAGTAGCCTTCGGACGGCCGTTGAAATGATGGCCCGCGAAAATGTTGACATGCTGCCAGTGGTTTCCAAAGACAACCATGTAATTGGCGTGTTGTCTTACAAGAACATCATTTCGGCCTACAAACACGGGATGGACGAGCACGAGCAAAAAGAGCCGCATATTTCTTTAAAGCGGAAAAGCCTGAAAATTCTGCTTAGAGGCCAAAAACTGATAAATGCTGCGCGGCGTTAGCCTAGATTTCAGTCCCGTTTAGTAGCGAGAGGTTCTGTTTTAGGCCTGTTTTTAGTAAATCAGGCCGAAAACAGAACCTCTCTTTGAAGAAGTGTAGCGTCGTTACACTGTAACGACGGGTTTCCATGAAACGAATCAGTTTCAAATTAAGACAAACCCTTTTTTAGGCTAATTTGCTGGGATAAGTTCTTGGTTGATAGAAGAGATTATGCTGCGTAGAACCACGTCGTTATAATATAACGACGCTACATTTTAGTTTTAGGCCTATTTTTATAACAATCAACAATTAGCCTTTCAAGCGGACGTCAATTTGCAGTTCGTTTAGCTGTTTTTTGTCAATGGGTGAGGGGGCGTCAATCATGACATCGCGGCCGGAGTTGTTTTTGGGGAAGGCGATGTAGTCGCGGATGGAATCTGAGCCGCCGAAGAGAGAGCACAAACGGTCAAACCCGAACGCAATGCCGCCGTGCGGAGGGGCGCCGTACTCAAAAGCATCTAGCAAGAAACCGAACTGGGCTTGGGCTTCATCGGGCGTAAAGCCCAATAATTGAAACATGCGCGACTGAATGGCCCGGTCATGGATTCTGATGGAGCCGCCGCCCACTTCTACGCCGTTAATAACCATATCATAGGCATTGGCGCGTACTTGGCCGGGGTTGGTGTCTATCAAATCAAAATCCTCGGGTTTGGGCGAGGTGAACGGGTGGTGCATGGCGTGGTAGCGGTTGGCTTCCTCGTCCCACTCCAGCAGCGGGAAATCCAAGACCCACAGCGTGGAAAACGTGTCTTTGTCCCGGAGATTTAGACGGGTGCCCATTTCTAAGCGCAGCTCGCTGAGCGCCTTGCGGGTTTTATCAATCGGGCCAGCTAAAATTAAAAGCAGATCGCCGGGCTGGGCGTCAAAAGCCTTAGCCCAGGCTTGCAGGTCATTTGGCGTGTAGAATTTGTCAACGCTAGATTTCAGGCTGCCGTCTTCTTGCACGCGGGCGTACACCAAACCGGTGGCGCCTACTTGCGGACGACGTACAAAATCGGTGAGTTCATCTAGTTGCTTTCGGGTGAAGGCTGCGCTTCCACTGGCGTTAATGCCTACGACCAACTCAGCCTCATCAAAAACCTTAAAGCCTTTACCAGAAACAACATCCGAAGTTAAAATTCCCTCTCCGTTGGGGAGGGTTGGGGTGGGGCTTTTCAACTCCACAAACGGCATCCCGAAACGGGTATCGGGTTTATCTGAGCCGTAAAGGCGCATAGCATCAGCATAATCCATGCGCGCAAAATCTGGCAATTCTAGGCCCTTTACCGTCCGGAAAAGGTGTTTGACCAAGCCTTCAAAAGTGTTCAGAATGTCTTCTTGGGTCACGAAGGAAAGCTCGCAGTCAATTTGGGTGAACTCGGGTTGGCGGTCGGCGCGGAGGTCTTCGTCCCGGAAACATTTCACGATCTGGAAATACTTGTCAATCCCGGAGACCATGAGCAGCTGCTTAAAGGTTTGCGGGCTCTGCGGCAGGGCGTAAAACTCACCCGGATTCATGCGGCTGGGCACCACAAAATCGCGCGCGCCTTCAGGTGTAGATTTGATGAGGACTGGCGTTTCCACTTCCATAAACTGCTGGCCGTCTAGATAAGCGCGGGTTTGCTGCATCATGCGGTGGCGCAGTTCCAGGTTGCGGCGCACGGGCGTACGGCGCAAATCTAGGTAGCGGTATTTCATGCGCAGGTCATCGCCGCCATCGGTCTCGTCTTCAATCAGGAAAGGCGGCAGTTTGGCCGGGTTCAGCACTTCCAGCGCGGTTACTTTTATCTCCACATCGCCGGTGGCGATTTTATCATTTTTAGAAACGCGTTCAATCACGGTGCCGATGGCTTTGATTACAAACTCGCGACCCAAGGTGCGGGCCAGCGCCAAGGCTTCGGGCGCAGAGGAGCCTTCTTCCAGCATAAGTTGCGTAATGCCGTAGCGATCCCGGAGGTCAACCCACAGCATGCCGCCTTTGTCGCGGGTTTTCTGTACCCAACCGGTTAAGGTTACGGATTGACCAACATTCTCTAGGCGCAACTCGCCGCAGGTGTGTGAACGAAGCATGGTATATCTGTTCTTTAAAAGGAAGCCGCAAAGGTAAGCATTGTTTGGGAAGTTGTGGAAATGCGTTTTAGGCCTGTTTTTGGAAAAGGGACAGGGAACGGAAGAAGCGAAAGGCAGGGTAAAGGCTTCGGAATTACAGGAAAGGTTAATGTAAATGGCTGATGCTCTTATCCTTTTAGATGTGAGGCGTGAAAAATGAATAGTATATAAACCTTGTATTTACTATTCTTTATATTA
>JBBSSO010000074.1:0-7781 GCA_038241905.1 Cytophagales bacterium
AAACAGGTTGCTTCTATTTTTCGCGCTCGATGGTATATAATAGCAGTTGCTCTAGGGAGTCCCGGGAGGGGGATGCTGGAAAGTTGAGGAGTAGATCCATTGCTTCGGCCTGGAAGTTATTCATGCGCGTGATGTAATCTTCTAAACGATGCCGCCTGGATTGTGAAAAGCAATTAGTTACATTCGTTAAAACGATGGAATTGCCAAGATGCAGTTTTAAGTTAATTTTCTGTTTTCGGCCTGTTTTTGGAAAAACAGGCCGAAAACAGGTTGCTTCTATTTTTCGCGCTCGATGGTATATAATAGCAGTTGCTCTAGGGAGTCCCGGGAGGGGGATGCGGGAAAGGTGCGGAGTAGATCCATTGCTTCGGCCTGGAAGGTTTTCATGCGCGTGATGGAATATTCTAAACCTCCAGAGGCTTTTACAAACGCAATGACTTTGTTAATTCTATCGGCTTTGCCGTTGTTGTTTTTTACGTTGTAAATAATTTTGCGCTTGGTCAACCAATCGGTGTGCTGGAGCGCGTAAATGAGCGGAAGGGTCATTTTCTTTTCTTTGATGTCGATGCCCAGCGGTTTGCCTATTTCATCGGTCCCGAAATCAAACAAATCATCTTTAATCTGGAAAGCCATGCCCACTTTCTCCCCAAAAAGACGGGCACGTTCTACGGTTTCGGCATCAGCTCCTACGGAAGCCACGCCAACGGCGCAGCAAGACGCAATTAAAGACGCCGTTTTCTGCCGAATAATGTCAAAGTACACTTCTTCGGAAATGTCTAGTCGGCGGGCTTTTTCCATTTGCAGCAGTTCGCCTTCGCTCATTTCGCGGACGGCGTTGCTAACTATTTTGAGCAGCAAAAAATCATCGTGATTCAGAGCCAAAAGCAGGCCTTTGGAGAGCAGATAGTCACCAACCAGCACGGCTATTTTATTTTTCCAGAGCGCATTTACGGAGAAAAAGCCACGGCGGTAATTACTCTCATCCACCACATCGTCGTGTACCAGCGTAGCGGTATGCAGCAGTTCAATGAGAGCGGCACCGCGGTAGGTTGCATCCGTAACCTGCTCTTGAATGAGCTTAGCCATGAAAAATACAAACATGGGCCGCATTTGCTTGCCCTTCCGCTTGACAATGTAGCCCATAATCTTGTCCAGCAGCAGAACATTGGATTGCATGGACTGCCGAAACTTCTTTTCGAAGGCCAGCATTTCCGGGGAGATTGGTTTCTGAATCTGGGTTAAGGGGCTGCTCATCTAAGAGTACAATATTACGAGCCCGCTTCCGGTAAAACAAACCGCTGGCTTGGAATTCCCGCTTTTGGAGCGTTACTTCGCTTCCTTTCATTTCAGACCCGTTTGTTTATGCTGCAACGCGCCGATTTCCTTCTCTCCTCGGCCCACCACCGAGAATTTGCCGTTGATGCCCGCTGGCTGGCTGATGGTACTGCTAAGCCGGTGGTTTTATTTGTACACGGCTTTAAAGGCTTTAAAGATTGGGGCCATTTTAATGTACTAGCCGACTATTTTGCCCGGCACGGTTTTGTATTTCTGAAGCTGAATCTTTCGCACAACGGCGTGGAGCCAGACGGTACGGACATCACCAACTTAGAGGCTTTCGCGAACAATAATTTTACCATCGAGCTAAGCGATGTCAAAACGGTCATAGATTATGTTAAAGAGAATTTTTCTGATGTTCCCGCTCAGGAAGTAGATACTGATTATATTTTCTTAATTGGCCACAGCCGCGGCGGCGGATTGGTGTTATTAAAAGCCGCGGAAGATAAGCGCGTTAGCGGGGTGGCCACTTGGGCCGCTATTTCTGACATCGACCAGCGCTGGACGCCAGAATTTATGGAGCAGTGGCAGCGCGACGGCGTACAATATGTTTTGAACGGGCGCACCGGTCAGAATATGCCTTTAAATTACCAGTTAGTAGAAAATTGCCAAGCCAACAAAGCCAGATTAGATATTGCTGCCGCCACTGAAAAGTTAGACGTACCCGTTTTACTTTTGCACGGCGAAAAAGACGAAACGTTGCCCGTTCAGATGGCTCACGAACTGCACGCTTGCAATCCTTACGCAGAGTTATTTTTGTTGCCCGAAGGTGATCATTCCTTCGGCGGCAGCCACCCGTATTCCGACTCAGAACTTCCTGCACAGGCCAAAGCCGCAGCAGATAAAACTATTTCCTTTTTTCAGGAAGCGATTGAGCGACAACCATGAAAACGCTTTTCTTACTATTAGGTGGTAATTTAGGCGACCGCGAAGAATATCTTTGGTTGGCGGAAAGGAGTTTATCGGCTGTTTTTGGAAAAACAGGCCTAAAATCGGATATCTATGAAACGGCAGCTTGGGGCGTTACGGACCAACCTGCTTTCTTGAACCAAGTACTCACCTTTACAACAGATAAGCCATCACTAGAGATTTTGGCGTATACCCAAGCCATTGAAACTGAGCTGGGCAGGGTGAGAAAAGAACGCTGGGGCGCGCGCGTGCTAGACATTGATTTGCTTTTTTACGGAAACACCGTTTTGATTTCTCCTGATCTCATTTTGCCTCACCCCCAGCTGCACCTGCGCCGGTTTACGCTTTTACCTTTGGCGCAGATAGCTCCAGATTTCAGCCACCCAGTTCTTCAAAAAACAATTACAGAATTGCTAAACGACTGCCCAGACCAATTAGAGGTGAACTTATTGCATTAAGAATTGACAGGACATTTAGTCAATATATTATAGAAAACTTAAAGTCCGATGAAAGGCGTTTTAGGCCTGTTTTTAGAAAAACAGGCCTAAAACGGAAGAAATTTTGAAAGCTAATTCAGCGGAAGTTTTTTAAAAGAAGTGTCTTTATAAATCGAAAACCAATAACCAGCAGACTACTTTTCTAAATCAAACTTCTGGAATACGGAGTTTTGGCTGACATATTCCGGCACCAATTGTTTCATTTTCCGGATTACCGCTACATTGTCTTGCGAGGAAAAGAGCTGAATGAGAAGTTCCATTTCGGGCAAAATCTTCGCGCTGGGTGGCACCGGTAATATAGCTAGACTTATGAGCGGGTGAGTGGTTGGTTGTAAATCTTCCTGATCCTGCACCAACTCCTCTTTCAATTTCTCGCCGGGCCGCAAACCAGTAAATACCAACTGAATGTCTTTACCCAGGGAAAGTCCGGAGAGCTTGATCATTTTTTTAGCTAAGTCTACAATCTTGATGGAATCGCCCATGTTGAAGATGTAAATCTCGCCCCCCTTCCCTATCCCTGAAGCCTCCAAAACCAACTGACACGCTTCCTGAATGGTCATGAAAAACCGAGAAATGTCAGGATGCGTTACCGTAACGGGTCCGCCATCCAGAATCTGTTTCCGGAAACGGGGAATAACGGAGCCGGTGCTGCCCAACACGTTTCCGAAACGGGTAGTTACAAACCGGGTACAGGTGTTCCCAGAATCGCGGAGGTAATGGTCTATGGTCTGCACGTACATTTCGCAAAGCCGCTTAGAAGCCCCCATTACGCTGGTCGGGTTTACAGCTTTATCGGTGGATAGTAATATGAATTTTGAGGTCTGGTACTTCACGGCCAAATCGGCCAGGATTTTGGTGCCCAGAATATTGGTGTTTAACGACTCAGTGGGGTTTTCTTCCATCACGGGCACGTGCTTGTACGCGGCGCAATGGTAAACTAAGTCTGGACGATAGGTTCTAAAAACTGCTTCCATGCGGGGCTCGTTGCAGATGTTGCCCAAAACCACTTCAAAGTTGAGTTTGACGTAAAGTTCTGTCAGCTCTAGTTCTAGTTCATAGAGTGCCGACTCGGCTTGGTCGAGTAAGATAAGCTGTTTAGGTTTAAAGTTAATCAACTGCCGTACCAGTTCGCTGCCAATAGAACCCGCTGCTCCGGTTACCATAATTACCTTGCTCTGAAGCTCAGGTAATAGCCCCGGCGAGGTGAATTTTGCGGCGGGCCGGCCCAGCACATCCTCGATCCGCACTTCTCTAATTTGCTTAAAGCTAAGCTCGCCGTTGATCCATTTATACACCGGTGGCACCACCAAAATTTGAACCCCGGCCCGTAAACAAGCTTCTACTAACTGCTTACGCCTGTGCACCGGCAACTGCTGCACTGCCAGAATCAAGAGTTCAACGCGTTGCGCGGATAACAGGTCAGCAAAGCTTTCATCTGGCTGCTGAATGGGAATGCCGTTCATGGCGAGACCTTTTTTATCAGGGTCATCGTCTAGAAAAAAGACAATGCGGTAGTACGTACCCATGTCTTTGTGCAGGGTCTGCAACGTAGTACTGCCTACCTCGCCGGCGCCAAAAATGACCACATTTACTTTTTTGGAGTGCGTGTGGTTCCATTCATAATACACCACTTTGGTCCAAATACGCAGCAAGGAAAGAGCTACTAGACTAATGATGTAATCTATGATGAGGACGGAGATAGGAATAAAATTCTGGTACCCAAAGCCTTTGTTATACACCAATTGCGCTGCCACCAAAACAGCGGAACTGACGGAAAGGGCCAAGAAAAGCTTCCGGAGGTCTTCCAGACTAGAATACCGAAGAATGCCCGCATATGTCCGAAAATACAGGAACGCAAGTACCCGAACGCCCAGCACAATGGGCAGCATCTTGAAAACTGCCAGCTCGGCGTATTTGCTTACGTCAAAATTAAACCGAAGCAAATAGGCCGTCAGAAAAGAAAATGCGCACAGCAGAAGATCTACCGTTAGCACTACCTGACGGGGCATTTTCTGCGGAAGGTTCTGCTGGAAATATCCCATCGGGTTTTTTAGGTGTTCTTGTCTCTACAAAGCTTTTATGAATGGCTTTGGCAAAACAACGTGTTTTTAAAAGGCCATCAGTAAATAAATTTAGTTGACTTGGCTGGTTTGCGCGTCCTTGTCAATTTTCTTAACCAAGCCTTGTAAGACTTTCCCAGGGCCGCATTCCACAAAAAGTGTCGCGCCGTCTGCTACCATTTGCTGTACTGATTGTGTCCAACGCACGGGAGCGGTCAATTGTTTGATAAGGTTCTGCCGAATTTCAGCGGGGTTGGTGTGCGGTTTAGCGTCTACGTTCTGATAGACGGGGCAAATGCCTTCTTTAAATTCCGTCGCCATAATGGCCGCTTCTAATTCCGCTTCCGCAGATTTCATTAAAGGCGAGTGGAAAGCCCCTCCTACCGGAAGCAACAGCGCGCGTTTGGCCCCAGCGGCTTTAAGTTGCTCGCAGGCTAGTTCTACACCCGGCACAGAACCGGAAATCACTAATTGGCCCGGGCAATTGAAGTTTGCCGCTACTACCACTTCGTCAATGTCAGCGCAAATCTGCACCACTTGCTCGTCTGGCAATCCTAAAATAGCTGCCATGGTGGAAGGCTGTTCTTCGCACGCTTTCTGCATAGCCAACGCACGCGCAGATACCAAGCGCAACGCATCTTCAAAAGAAAGCACCTTGTTAGCCACCAGCGCCGAAAACTCCCCTAGGGAATGACCCGCTACCATTTCTGGAGCAAAATCATCGGCTACTGCCGCTTGAATAACAGAGTGCAAGAAGATAGCTGGTTGGGTTACTTTAGTCTGTTTCAGCTGCTCCTCGGTGCCGCTGAACATTATGTCAGTGATTCGGAAAACCAAAATGTCATTGGCTTTTTCAAACATTTCTTTGGCGGCGGGGTGCTGCTCATAAAGTTCTTTGCCCATGCCCACAAATTGGGATCCCTGACCCGGGAAAATATATGCTTTCATAAGGAAGGTAGCGTAAGCTGTTTTAGGCTTGTTTTTCGAAAAACAGGCCCAAAACAGGGTAATAGTTTTTCTGGAAAGGCAAATATAGAAAATGGCGCCCAATCCTTTCCGGACATAGGCGCCATTTTTAAATAAAACTACGTCGGTCTAGTGAATAATTTCCACCCAACCCTTAAACGTCCGGCGATCTGCCTCAGCGCTTCGGCCGAAGAACTCTACTTCCACTTGGTAAAAATAGGTGCCGTCAGATAAAGCTTTGCCGCTGTTGTCAACGCCTGCCCAGTTTAGGCCTGGCTGTTCAGACCCTTCATACACTTTATTTCCCCAGCGGTTAAAAACTTTTAAGGTAGCCGTTTTAATAAAGGCTGCTCCTTGCTTGGGTGTAAATACATCGTTTACACCATCGTTGTTAGGAGTAAAGATGTTAGGCAAGATAAAGTTGATGCAGTTGTCTTTGCAAATGGTGTTGCTCGGCTCGCTTTCCTTTCCAGAAAAGTCTGTAGCCGTTACCATGTAGCAACCAGAGTAAAACAGCAGGTTCTGGTGCACAAAGGACATATCTTTCACGGTGGCGATGGCGGTGAATTCGTCCGTTTCTGTGGCTTTGTAATATAAGGTGTAGAAATCAATGAGCGCAGGGTCACAACCCGCGGAAAGTTCCCACGTCAAAATATTCTGAAAAGGCGGATTAGTGGGCACAAATTTATCATCACACACCAAAGGATCAATACTGAGCACGGGAGCACAAGGTCGGCCAAAGCACGCAATTTGACTGTTGTTTTCAGTTAACTGCGGCAGTCGCGGGTTCATGAACGTACCGCGGGTCACCACGTAGGCGCAATATTCTTCGCCTTCTAGCAATGGCACTTCTCGGGAAAACATCCCGCTGGCAGCGGTGGTAACCAACACGCTATCATACCGCATAAACGTGTTTTCGCCGGGCTTTTTGAGATACACCACGTGGTATAATGGCTTATCTGGCGTGCTTGTGTTAATCCATGGCACATTATACGTCCACATCAATTCCATGACAGCCCCGTTGGCCACAGCCGCTAATCGCACGCTAGAAGCCGAAGAAGAATCTACCATCACCGTTGGTTGACCAGTGGTGCCGGAATGATAAAACTCAATTTTGTACGTGTACGCGTTTTGCTCCGTGTTCAAATTAGCATCGGTGAACACCGTATCATTTAAATTTGTGGTGGTAAAAACCTCTGTAAACGGATTTGTATCTACTCTGCTTTGGCCTTCGGTGCGCAACAGGCGGTAGCGGAACGGTTCCGTTAATTGGTCTAGAATAATGCCTGGTTTACTCCATTCTACCCGTATTTGGCCATTGGTTGCGCTAGTTTCTAAGACGCTTACTTTGGTGATAGATACAGATTCTAGCGTCGCACAAACTTCATTAGAGGCCAAACTGGCGCCGCTTCCGGGCGATGGAAAACCCGCATAAATTCGGTAGCAATAGGTTTTGTTACGGTCTAAGCCTGCGCGGTTGTTATTATCTAAAAAAGTAGTAACGCCCGCATTAACCTGCCCAACTAACACAAAGCCCGATGACGCAGGAATGCCCGTTTCGCAGACGGCGGGCTCAAAAGTAGACGGCCCTTCTTTGCGGTAAATGTACATGGTCTCTGCGTTGGCGCAGGCATAATTCTCCCAGGTAAGTTTAATGCTGCTACTGCTTTCCGGCAAAGCCGATGTAAGAGTTGGCGGCGGGCCTATTACTGTAATGCGCCAAGGCTGAAGATCAATCAACTTGTCACTCGACGGGGAACGCACA
The DNA here is from genome assembly GCA_038241905.1 of Cytophagales bacterium. Taxonomy (GTDB): domain Bacteria; phylum Bacteroidota; class Bacteroidia; order Cytophagales; family Hymenobacteraceae; genus Nibribacter. The sequence goes on from JBBSSO010000074.1 coordinate 7,533, forward strand.
TCCTCAGCCCTGAAAACTACTTGGTACGGTGCGCGGCGCACGTCCTCGCACGTGGTTTGCCAGTTAAAAACATAGGTGGTGTCATTTACCTTCCGGAAGGTGGCCGGGGGAATAATGGATTCAGCAATAGCCGAAAAAATGATGGCGTCGCCGTCTGGGTCGGTGGCCCGGATGGTATCTTGGAGCATTGTTCCAGCAATCACGCAGGTGTCTCGGGGCACGGTTAACAAAGGCGGACGGTTGGGCACA
>JBBSSO010000075.1:0-7687 GCA_038241905.1 Cytophagales bacterium
AAACAAGTTCATAGTTAACCTTGGTTTGGCCTAAAGATAAATCATTCCATTTAAACGCCTCTGCCGTTTTGTTGTCAGAAGCAAACACCGCGGTAGGTGCTGGCAAAAACACGCCGCAAAGGCAGTTACTGGTTACTAGCGTACCAAAGGTAACTTTTCTTCATTGAGGCGCCAATCTTAATTTTTTGAAGTTGCTGCTGCAATGGCGGCAAAATACCGGTCTATCACGTATTTTTCGTCGAATTTATCTAGGGCTAACTGGCGGCTGTTTTGGCCCATGGTTTCTAGTTCAGTGTCTGAAAGCAAGTACACTTTTTCCATTTTGGCGGCCAAATCAGCGCCGTTGCGTACCTCAGCCAAATAACCGTTGTAGCCGTCAATTACGGTTTCTTTACAGCCGGGCACGTTGGTGGTCACGATGGGCTTGCCTAACGCGGCGGCTTCTAAAAGCGTGCGCGGCGTACCCTCGCGGTAAGACGGGAGCACCACGCAATCGGCGGAGTGGACTACGCTGGCTACGTCATCAGAAGTACCTAAATGTTCTAACCAACCATCTTGCACCCACTGCGCTACCTGCGTGCGCTTAATACCAATATTGCCTTCTTCTTCAATGGCACCCAGCAATTGAATCCGGAGGGAAGGGTATTTCTTTTTCAAGATTTTGCTGGCTTCTATGTATTCAACCAATCCTTTCTCAAAGAGGGCGCGCGAAACCATCAGAAACACAAACGGGTCTTGGCGTTTAAACGCAGCGGCGGGCTGAAAACGATGGGTGTCAATGCCGGAGCCGGGCAGAACTTCGGTAATGGATTTGCTTACCAGTTTGCGCTCCAAAAAGAGGGCCTCGTCATCAGGGTTTTGAAAAAATACCTTCGCCGGAAACTGAAAAGAAAACCGGTACAAACCTTGTGCAATGGTAGAAACCAAATTCTGAACTATAAAAACAGTTCCTAAACCAGACACGTTGTTGATGGTAGGAATACCCGTCAACTTAGCCGCAATGGAACCGTAAATATTGGGTTTTATGGTGTATTGTAAGATAACATCGGGCTGTACGCTTTTGTAGGCTTTCCGGAATTCTTTAATTAAGAGCAGGTCTTTAAGCGGATTGGTGCCTTTGTTTTCCATCGGAAGCGGCAGAAATTCGCATCCCTCGGCCACTAACTTGGCTGAATAAGCGTCTTCTGGGGCGATGGCAATTACTTCGTGCCCAGCGTTTAGCAAGGCTCTTACCAAGCTCAGCCGAAAGTTAAAAATGTTCCAAGATTTGTTGATGACGATGGCGATGCGCATAGAAGACAAAGGAAAACGCAAAGATAGGGGTTAGCAATTAAACCGTTCCTATCTACAGAAACTCTTGGATCTTGTGTAAATTTTAGCCTTGTTCTGCTTACTTTGCAATTGCCCCGACCACATTTATTTTTCTGAACGCTTTATGCCCCTCGCCGCGCTTGCCCAAATTCATGTTCTGGTAACCGTCTTGTTCTTGCTGCTGTTTGGTACCAAGGCCGCGCTGCTTTTTCTGAACAAACACCAAACGCTGGGCAAAGTATTGGCTTATACCAAGGTGCTTGATTTGCTTTTTGGCGCATTGGTTTTGGCCACCGGCTTTTTTCTGGCCTTCTCCGCCCCCGGCGGATGGCCTACTTGGCTTTGGGTAAAAACGGTGCTGGTGTTGGCCGTAATTCCGCTGGCATTGCTGGGTTTGCGCAGACATAATAAAGTTTTAACGGCCGCCAGTTTAATGCTTTTTTTGTACGTGTACGCCGCCTCCGAAACCAAAAGCCTGAAATTGCGTCCTGATAAAGTACCGGTAACTCCCGGGCCTTTACCGACGGCTCCAGCAAAAAGTAAAAAGCAACCGGCCGCTAGCCCTATTTTGGATCAGCTGGAAGGCACGCAGCAACAGAATACCAAAGCTATTTACAGCCAAGTATGTCAAACGTGCCACGGGCCAGACGGGCAGCAAACAACTGGAAGCGCGGTTAATTTACAGCAGAGCAGCCTCTCCGTAAAAGAACGGCGAGACGTTATTGCCAATGGCCGCGGACTTATGCCGGGTTACCGCAGCCAATTAACGGAGCTAGAAATAGAAGCCCTGGCCAAGTACACCACGTTGTTAAAAAGTAAAGATTAAACAATTACCATCGCGCAGCGCACCCTTTTATCAAATGCTGTTTTGGGCCTGTTTTCTGAAAAACAGGCCCAAAACAGCATTATTTTGTACTTAACTTTAAAAATATAGATGAAAAACCAACTGCACCAAACGGCCAAAGAACAGGAAACCGCAGTGTTAGTAGCGGTGCCGTCTTGGCGGCAGACCGATGAAAAAACCAAAGAATATTTAGACGAGCTGGCCTTTCTGACCGAAACCGTAGGCGCGAAAACGCTCAAACGTTTCGTGCAGAAACTTGACCGGCCCGACATGCGCACCTACGTGGGCAAAGGCAAAATGGAAGAAATTGTGGCTTTCGTGAAGGAACATAAAGTAGACATGGTGATTGTGGACGATGAACTTTCGCCGTCTCAGGTGCGCAACATGGAGCGCGAGCTGGAAGTGAAAATCATTGACCGGAGCTTGCTTATTCTGGACATCTTCGCGCTGCGCGCGCAAACTGCTACCGCCCGCGCCCAGGTAGAACTAGCCCAGTACCGTTATTTATTGCCGCGCCTAACCAACATGTGGACTCACTTAAGCCGGCAGAAAGGCGGGGGCGTGGCCATGCGCGGACCCGGTGAAACCGAAATTGAAACGGATAGACGTATTGTCCGCGAGAAAATAACCTTGCTCAATGAAAGGCTGGAGAAATTTGACAAGCAGAACTTTGAGCAGCGCAAATCTAGATCTGGGATTGTGCGGGTTTCTTTGGTGGGGTATACCAATGTGGGCAAATCTACGCTCATGAATTTATTGGCCAAGTCTGATCTGTTTGCCGAAAACAAACTATTTGCCACCGTTGACGCCACCGTGCGGAAGATTGTCATTGAAAACGTGCCTTTTTTGCTTTCAGATACCGTAGGTTTTATCCGGAAACTGCCCACTAAACTAATTGAAAGCTTTAAATCTACCCTAGACGAAATTAGGGAGTCTGATTTGCTTTTGCACGTGGTAGATGTGTCTCATGCATCGTTTGAAGAACACATTGCCGTGGTGAATGAAACGTTGAAAGATATTCAATCGGCGGAAAAACCGGTTATTTTAGTGTTCAACAAAACCGACTTGTACCTACAGCAGCGCGAGGAAGAATTGAAAGATGACAACCCGGAGGCTTTGCCCGATATTGCAGATCTTAAATCTTCTTACATGGCCAAGGAGCACACGCCAGCGGTTTTCATATCGGCGGCTAACCGTACTAATCTGGAGGAACTGCGCGAGCTGCTTTTCCAGAAAGTTTCTGAAATCCATTACAAACGCTACCCCAACAACGCACCGTATAGGGAAGAAGAATAAGCTGTTTTAGGCCTGTTTTCTGAAAAACAGGCCTAAAACAGAAAATTAAAAGTAAGCATCGTTTAGAAAACCTCTATCTGGCATTTCTTAAAATCTAAACAAGCTCTTAGGCACAACTATTTTAAGACGGTAGCAGTAAAGACAAAAGCCTCAGCAGCCAATAGACTAGGCCGCTGCGGCTTTCCTTGTTATAAAACACCACATGAAAACCTTATTTTTAGTAAGACACGCCAAATCTAGTTGGAAATTTGAAGACCTCAGCGACCATGATCGTCCGTTAAAGAAACGGGGCCGCAAAGATACCGGCATTATGGGCCAAGAGCTAAGTGAACGCAAAGCTGATTTAGACATGATTATTTCCAGCTCTGCGGTGCGTGCGCTTTCTACGGCCACGCTGCTGGCCAAGGAGCTCGGTTTTGACCCAGAACAAATTGGCGTACAAGAAGAACTTTACCACAGCAGCCCCTCCGCGCTGATGCAGTTTATTCAGCTGCTGCCAGATGAGTACCAGCACATTATGTTGGTGGGCCACAACCCCGCGTTTACTGAAGTCGTGAACCTGCTCTCGCCGGAAACAAAACTTACCAATCTACCAACCTGCGGCGTGGCGGCCTTTGAATTTGATTCCGCGTATTGGGGGCAGGCATCGCCAGAAAACGCCAAAATGTTGTTTCTGGATTTTCCAAAAAAATACAAATAAGCCTTCTGGCCAGGGTTTTTTATTTCTACATCCTTATGAGTGCAAAAGATAAACCGGAAGACGTTCCTTCTACGGAGCAAGATTCGCAAGAGCCTGACACGCTAATGATTAGCCGCGAAATGAGTTGGCTGGCCTTTAATTATAGGGTGCTGCAAGAAGCCAAAGACCCGCGGGTACCGCTTATGGAGCGCCTCAATTTTATGGCCATTTTCTCTTCTAACCTAGACGAATATTTTAAGGTGCGCGTGGCCACCATGCGTCGGCTTATAACGTTAAAGAAAAAAACCCGCGAGAAACTGACCCCAGACCCGGCCCAAGAATTAGATGATATTCTAGCGCAGGTAACCAGCCAGCAGAAGGAATTTGGCTTGGTGTACCGCAATGAACTGCTGCCCGAGATGCGCAAAGAGCACATCCACCTCATTACGGAGCAAGAATGCAATGAAGGTCAGCTAAACATGGCTTTAGATTATTTTCGGCGGAAGGTAAAGCCTCTGTTGGTACCTATAATTTTTAGTTCTAATCCAGCCCCAATTTTCCTTAAAGACCAAACCGTGTACCTAATGGTGCGCTTGGCGCAGAAAGACGGAAAACCTGAGCAACATGCCATTCTGGAAGTACCCACGCAAAAGCACGGTTCGCGGTTTGTGCAGCTGCCGCCTGAGCAAGGCGAGCAGTACATCATGATGCTAGACGATGTGATTAGAGTAGGCCTAGAAGATCTTTTTCCGGGCTTTGAAACCGTCGAGGCCTTCGCCCTAAAACTCTCCAGAGACGCCGAGTTAGACATTGAAGAAGAAGTGTCTGGTAACCTGATGGCCAAGATCAAAAAAAGCCTTAAAAAGCGGGAGAAAGGGAGGCCCAGTCGTTTGCTGTATGACCCAACTACGCCGCCGCCCATGCTAGACGCGTTGCTGGAGCGCATTGGGCTGTCTGAAGATGAATTGGTGGTGGGCAGCCGTTACCACAACTTCCGCGATTTCTTCGGATTCCCTAAAGTTAAGAACCAGGCCTTGTATTATGAGCCACACCCCCAACTAGCCCATCCTGAGTTAGAAACCGCCCCCAGCCTGCTGGCGGCCATGAAAGAGAAGGATTATCTAGTGCATTACCCCTACCACGCGTTTGACTACGTGCTGCGGTTTTTTGATGAAGCCGCCGATGACCCCGCCGTGACCAGCATTGCCGTCACGTTGTATCGCGTAGCAGAAAAATCTAAAATAGCCAAAGCCTTAGTGCGCGCCGCCGAGCACGGCAAACTGGTTACCGTGGTGGTAGAACTAAAAGCCCGCTTTGACGAAGCCACCAACATTTACTGGGGCAATAAAATGGAGAAAGCTGGCGCCAACGTTATCTACGGCGTGCCAGATTTAAAAGTACACAGCAAAATTGGTTTGGTTACGCGTCAAGAAGATGGCCAAGCCGTGCAATACGCGTATTTAAGCACCGGAAACTACAACGAGCAAACGTCTAAAATCTACACAGACCACGCTCTTTTTACATCAGACAAACGGCTCACGCAAGAACTAGCACAAGTCTTTAATTTTCTGGTAGACCAAAGCCATACCTATGATTTTAAGCACTTGCTGGTGGCTCCGTTTAACCTGCGCAGCGGTTTAGAAGATCTCATTCAGAATGAGATGCGTCTGGCCCAAGAAGGCAAGCCCGCGTACATGGTTCTCAAAATGAACGCCCTGCAAGACAAGCGCATGATTCAGCAATTGTATGACGCCAGCCAAGCCGGCGTAAAGATTGCCTTGCTGGTACGCGGCATCTGTACCCTAGTTCCGGGGGTGCCCGGCCTCAGCGAAAACATTACCCTGCGTAGCATTGTAGACCGCTACCTTGAGCACGGCCGTATTTATATTTTTGGCAACGATGGTGATGAAAAAACCTACATCGCGTCTGCCGATTGGATGAACCGCAACCTAAGCCGCCGGGTAGAAGTAGGTTTCCCGCTTTATGACCCCGCCTTGTGCCAAGAAATGCGAACAATTATTGACATGCAGTGGCAAGACAACCAAAAAGCCCGCGACGTAAACAACAACTATATTGTGGCAGATACTTCGGCAGAAAGCGTTAGGGCACAATACGCTTTGTATGATTTTCTGAAGGAAAAAGCGGCAGGCCTTACTCCTGCTAAGGATAATTGAGTTGTAGGAAAGTTATAACTCAGTGAAATAGTAGCATCGTTAAAACAGGAAAGCCTTTCTATATAACTAGAAAGGCTTTCCTGTTTTAGGCCTGTTTTTAAAAAAGTAGCCTTAAAACACAATTTCTGATGAAAAGTTATTCCTGTTTTAAGCCTGTTTTTGGAAAAACAGGCCTAAAACAGACTATAGAATTCTAGGTAGTTCGGCTTGATGAAGTCATTTTAGAAAATGCGCTTTAGTTGAAAATTAATAGACGATAGAATCGCAGAGCCAATCCCGCCTCTCATCATCCTACAAAAAAAGCTTCTTTATTTTTTCAAGAACCGGCGGGGTGGCACCAGAAACAACTCTACGTTAAAGTAAACGGCGTCTTTCACTTGGTTGGTAATAATGGGGTTGGCTTTGCGGTTGTTGCCGTCATAGACGTCAAACTTATGGGTGTAGCGGTACCCACTTTCTAGCCCGAACCAAAGGAAATCATAAATCTCGCGGTCCCACCTAAAGCGCCCTCTAATCTCAGATTTGCGTAATTCAATGGTTTCAAACTTAGACAATGCTGGGTCTTCTTCCATGCTAATGCTGTAGGTATTTCCTTCAATTTTATAGCCCATGTACAAATAAGATTTGTCAGAGAGATTGCGTCGCAACATAACATGAGCCGGGAAAATAGCCTCTACGCCCCAGCGGTCGTTAAAAGTGCGGTTGTACATTAAAGCCGGATAAATGGTCTGCCGCCCAAAGGCATAGCCCAACTGCACGCCCACGCCATAAGATAAAAACGGGCTTTTCTTCCAGCCGTAAATGGCCTCCATAGACGTGCGCATGTATTTGGTTAAGCCAATGTAGTCCGTTTTGCCATAGTCGCCGTTCAGTTCACCCTTCACTCGCACCAAAAAGTAATTGGTATGGTTAATGGGCCGCAAGAAAAGGATTTGCCCAGAAAGCGACCGGAGGTCTTTATCTTCTAAAGCTCGGTGCAAGGGGTATTTTATTTGGTCAGGATCTTTGAAATTAAACTCCTCCAGCATGTACCCGCCGCCCACAATTAGCTTTAGTCGGGGTTTGTTCAGAACCGGCACGTAGGCTTTAAATTCAAATTGGTTACTGCGCAGTACGTTTACCTTGGCATCTGCCACGTCTGTCGTTTTACCAGCCGACCGAAGGGAAAAGCGGGGCAGCGTTTCATACCGCACCACCACGCCCTTACTTCTGCCCATCCCTAAAACCGAGGGACTGGCAAATTCTTTGGGGTCAGTAATTTGCTCCATCGCTCTCACGGAATCCGTAAAAAACCCCTGACTTGCTGCCTTCTCAGGGAGGCAAAAGAGGGCAAACGCAAGCCAGATACCAATTATATTCTTCATAAGCTGATAAAGTAGAATC
>JBBSSO010000076.1:0-7666 GCA_038241905.1 Cytophagales bacterium
CATACGCAAGACAAAACAAACCCCAGCGCGCTCAGCCGGAAAGGATTCTTGAACCTCTATGAAATTGGCTATAACGAGGGACTTACCCACGTAGACGTAAAAAAACAGAACGCAGAATCTGAGGTAGAGTTAAAATGGAAACTAGAAGGCAACGGCAAAACGCTGTGGCTATTCCCATCAAAACCCGAAGAAAGTTCCTGGATTATTACTGCCCATGATAGCGCCGGAAATTTTAAGACAGACACCCTAAAAATTAGGTTATCGGGAACTAAGGCGCCTATTCCAGGCAACAGCTTTTCTCTTTTAAACGGAAACACCATGAAACCTGGGGCAGAAATGAAATTGAGTTTCCCGGTGCCTATAAAATTACTAGATGCCAAAGGAGCAGTTTCATTTCTGTTAGATTCTGCATCAACCGTCATGACCACAGATACCTCACAGTTTCAATTTAACGCCAACCACACTGAAATAACTTTTAAAATGCCCTTACTGGCTACTAGAGAAATTACGGTATCTATAGATACGACCAAACTTGTTCCTTTTATAGGACAACCTTTCCAAAATGCGAAGCAAATTGTTAAATTATCTGACCGTACCAGCGTAGGAAGCCTAAAACTGAAATTCGCGACAGATCAGAAAAGCTTTATTGTTCAGTTGTTAAGAGGAAAAGAAGTAGTACGCGAATCTAGAAATCAAAAATCTGTAACCTGGCAAGACCTGTCTCCCGGATCTTACGAGGTGCGCGTTCTAATTGACAGCAACGAAAATGGAAAATGGGACAACGGCGACCTTGACATCCGCACGTTACCAGAACCCGTCTATCTGCACCCAAACTCTTTTCAAATAAGGAGCGACTGGGAAATTGTTGAAGATAATCCCATCCAATTCTAAAAACTTTAAAATGAATTCTACCGTCTTATAAGGCGTGGATAGAAAGTGGATAAGTGTGGAGAAAAGGGAGGATAAATACAGCCCATGGCTCATAAGTTGAACGCGGGTCTGGAGTTAGTACATGAAATAGATCTAAAATGTGGGGAGCGGTTCATAATAATCTGGAATACCAAAAGTTGTACACGTAGGTATAACTTCATGGTAGACAAGAAATAGTAATTCACCAGATGTTAACAAACTACCTAACTATTTATAAATCAATAGCTATAAATTAACATACTTGCTGAGGGATGTGAATACGAAAGCTATTTGTAAACATGAAAGGAACAAAGGCTGAGTATTTTCGATTTATCCACTTGTTCACAGCCCTAATGGTGAAAGAGATTCTTATTTAGAAAAAATTGTTTTATAATAAATAGAACGTGGATTCCGTGGATAAGTCAGGCAAACCAAAAATATCTGCCTTCAGGAAACGGAAAGATGAAACCATGTTGACCAGATGGCTACGGATTTGTTCAGAATTAATAGGGAGAAAGTGCGATTTTTAAGTAGTTTTATAAAAACAAGTCAAAAACATACCAGCATGGATTCAGAAGAGAAACAAATAGATAGCGAAATACAACTTGGCAGAGGCATTGGCGAACTTACCTTCGGGCTAAGCATGGACCAGGTTGAAAACATTATGGGTGAGCCCGAAGAAGTGGAGGAGTCTGATGACGAAGATGAATTTGAGCACAAGGCCTGGAATTATTGGGACACTGGCTTCTCTTTCTACTTTGATAAAGAAGACGATTACCGCTTGAGCTGCATAGAAACGGCTAACCCCAACGTGACGCTTTGGGGCAACAAGTTGTTTGAAATGAGCTTAGAAGAAGTAGAATCTCTGTTTAAAGAACGTGGCGTGCCTGAAGCAGAAAAAGAAACCATTGAAAACAACGTTACCTGCCTTTCTTACGAGCAGGAAATGATTGACCTTTATTTTGAAGAAGGCAAATTGCTGGCCATCAATTTTGGGGTGCACATGGATGACGACTTAGAAGTACTTTGGCCACAATCAGATCAGGCCTAACCACTCAGTATCTCGGTTACGTTTATCTATTTTATCAACAAAAAAACCGCTACGTAATGGGCGGTTTTTTTTGTTGATAAAATTCGGTGGTCAAATGAAAAACTTGCTCAATTCTGGTACTAAACGATAGGTTAAAGAAACGCAGTAGTAAAGTTACTGGTTCTGTTTTAGGCCTGTTTTTTCAAAAACAGGCCTAAAACAGAAATTTAGTTGGTTCCAAATAAGAAAAGTTTAATCTCATCTTGAATGGCCGGATTGATGGCGACGGCCAGAATAATGGAAATAACCAAGCCTACGGTAACTGAAAGAACGTCTCGGCCAATGAGGGCAAAGGTCTTGGAGAACTTAGCGCTAGAATCTCTAGACCTAATTCTAATGCCCAGCTCGCGGCCCGCTAGCAAGCCCACAAATACCCACGTAGTGCTCATGGGTACGTTGTTTACTTCTTTAAAGTAATAAAGAATAATAGCGTAAACTAAATCAATAATGGTAGCGCTGCGCACGTCTCGCACTTCAGATTTCTCATTGATGATATTCTGTATTTTCTCGCCGCGTTTAAAGAAAATATACGCCAACCCAAAGAAGATAAAACCGGCAAAAGCAGAGAATTCCGTAATACTCATCTGCCGGGGCAAATAAACGGCAATGTTTGCCAAGTCTTGGGCCAGCCAGATGTGCCACAGAAAACCACTGATAATCCATTGCGCCCAAATCCAGACTCCGTGGGCTTTGCCTTTAATAAATTTCTTTATAATGCCTGTCAGCAGCAGATAAATAAGCAAGGCTACTACAAAGGCCGCTACATAACCCATCAAACTCTTTTGAACCATGCTCACAATGGCAGTAGAGTCAATGGTAAACACGCTTAAGAGCATAAACGTGGTAGATACCGGAATCCGGAACCGGGTGAGCATGAGTAGAATGACGGGCGCGGCAATTTGTAGAAATACAAAGCTCTGCGGCGCACTAGAAAATCCTTTTGAAGACAAACGAGCGTAGGTTACATCGCCGTTAAAAAAATACCAGCTGTAAAAAGCGGTTCCCAAGAAAATACTGCCCATAAAGAGCCACTGCCAGTACCATTTTTTATCCTCGTTAGAGGCAATGAAAGTGCCAATGGTTTGGATGCTGTCGTTAGCGATGGCAGAATAACCCGCGAAGGCAAAACCCACCCACATGGCCACTGAGGCGTACGGATACACCACACCCGCCAGAATAAGCGAGAAGGAAATGAAATAAAGGAAGCTTTTATCTTTCCGGAGAACGATGTCCAGAATGCCCTGCCGTTTCCTGAATTTGTAAGGCTTTGCTGGCACTAATGAACCTTTGCCTTTTCTACGTTTTGCCATTAAACCAAATTAAAATCAGAAGTACGTTTAAGTGGTACTGTCTGAGCGTTAAATAATTATGTAACTTAAACCTATGCAAGCATGCGCCAAGATAAGGCATAACAACCGCAGGGCAATAATGAGCCAACCCAAGCAGAATGCCGCACCGCATTTATAAATATTTTTTCTGCCGATGGCCTCTTACTCTTGCTTCTATTTTAGGCCTGTTTTTAGAAAAACAGGCCTAAAATAGAAGCATTTTAAATGTAACCAGAACTAGAATTGCGTAATTAAATTAAAAAAAAAGCCCACGCCTGGTTAGGACATCGGCTGTTTTTAAAGGGGTTCTAGACATATTAATCCATCATCCATCGGAACAAAAGAAACAAAGAACCGGACAGAAACATAGACACAGGCAAGGTTAAAACCCAAGCCATGGCAATGTTTTTAATAGTGCCGGCATTCAAGTTTTTAATGCCTTTGTTGGCCACCATACTACCGGCAATACCAGAAGAAAGAATGTGCGTGGTACTTACCGGAAGCTTAAAGATAAAAGTAGAGAAACCAATTACGCTTGCGGCCATAAACTCTGCCGATGCGCCTTGCGCGTAAGTGAGGTGCTCTTTGCCTATTTTCTCGCCAATGGTTTTTACAATCCGTTTCCAGCCAATCATAGTGCCAATGCCCAGAGAAAGCGCAATCATTAAGATAACCCAGTTAGGCGCGTAGTCTGTGAAGGAACGCATGCCGGTTACGCCCTCGTTTAGTTGATCACGGTCGCGTTGGCTCAGGCGTATGTCTTTGCTACCCAGAAGCTCTTTAGAATTTTTGGTGATGAGCAAAATATCGCGACGCAGTTTGAAGCGCGTATCATCTGGCAGCGCGGTGAGGCCAGCGCTGGCGGCAAAAATGGCTTTCATTTCGGCCACTTCTTCGTTTAAATGGCGCAATTGCTGTACATCAGAGGCAGAAAGTACGGTACTATCAACCTTGACAAGCACTTGTTCTACTTTTACTAGAGAAGTCTGGAGTTCAAAAGCATTTTTAGTACTGTCTAGCGCAAAATACGTGGGAACAATGGCAATAAGAATAAGCATGACCAAGCCAACGCCTTTTTGACCATCGTTAGAGCCATGGAAAAAGGAAACTAGCGTGCAGGTAATAATCAAGATAATCCGGATCCAGAGAGGAGGGGCTTTGCGTTTGTGCGGTTCCTTAAAAATAGCTTTGTTTTTCACAAACCGCTTCAGAACAAACATCAAGAAAACGGTAAGGGTAAAACCCAGAAATGGCGAGACTACCAAAGAAAGGCCGGTTTTTGTAGCTTCGTCCCAAGCAAATGTACTAGAGTCAGTAGAAGGCAGAAGGGTAAACGCAATGCTAAGCCCTAAAATAGAACCAATAAGCGTGTGAGAACTAGACGAGGGCAGGCCGTAGTACCAAGTACCTAAGTTCCAGATAATGGCGCTTATTAGCAGGGCCCCAATCATGGCCACGCCGTGCCAAACGTCTTGGTCAATTAAGGTTTCAATGGGCAGCAAATACACAATGCCCATGGCCACCCCAATGCCGCCCGCAAAAACACCAATAAAATTCCAGATACCAGACCAGATCACCGCCGCCCACGGGCGCAAGGTATTGGTATAAATAACGGTTGCTACGGCGTTAGCGGTATCATGAAACCCATTCACAAACTCAAACGCGCAGGCTGCCACCAAGCAGACTACCAATAAAATTAACAGATCAGTTTCTAATCCAAACATAAAACTAAGGTGACAGAAAAGTTCTCAAAGGTAAAAGTTTAACCATCTGGCAATGTTACCGAATTATTAAGTTATACAATTGGGCCAGCGTTAACCAATGTATTTTGGCAAGCCGATGGTAGCACGTGGCAGAATTTTATAAAGGTGCAGAATACGTACTTCATTAGAATACAAACGAGTTGTTTATTTACGTTTTTACCCAGATAATATCTCTTAGAAGGGCTATATTTGCCATTATGAGTAAACCAGACAAACCTACCGAAAACGCTCAGCTGAAAGATATTATCTCACACGCCAAAGAATACGGCTTTGTGTTTCCATCCAGCGAGATTTATGACGGCTTGCAGGCCGTGTATGACTACGGCCAGAATGGGGTAGAACTGAAAAACAACCTCAAAACTTTGTGGTGGAAATGCATGACCCAGCTGCACCAAAACATAGTGGGCATTGACTCTGCCATCTTCATGCACCCCAGCACATGGAAGGCCTCAGGGCACATAGAATCTTTCAGTGACCCCATGCTTGATAACTTAGACTCTAAGAAGCGCTACCGTGCCGATGTGTTGCTTGAAGAAAGAGCCGCCGAGTATGAGAAAGCCGGAGATGTGGAAAAAGCCAAATCTTTGCTGCAAGAAATGGGCCGTCTACTAGGAGCTGATGACCTGAAAGGCGTACATGAACTTATTATAAAAGAGAATATAAAATGTTCTGTTTCAGGAACTTGTAAGTGGACGGAGGTGCGCCATTTTAACCTCATGTTTTCCACACAAGTGGGTTCCGTAGCCGAAGATTCTAACACTATTTACCTGCGCCCAGAAACGGCTCAGGGTATTTTTGTTAACTTTTTGAACGTGCAGAAATCTGGGCGGATGAAAATTCCCTTTGGAATTGCCCAGATAGGAAAAGCGTTTCGGAACGAGATTGTGGCCCGCCAGTTTATTTTTAGAATGCGCGAGTTTGAGCAAATGGAGATGCAATTCTTCGTGCGGCCCGGTACCGAAATGAAATGGTATGAACACTGGCGCGGCATGCGTAAAAACTGGCACCAAGCTTTGGGCGTACCCGCCGATAAACTTCGCTACCACGACCACGAGAAACTGGCCCACTACGCCAACGCGGCAGTTGACATAGAATTTGAATTCCCCTTCGGATTTAAAGAAGTAGAGGGCATCCACTCCCGCACCGATTTTGACTTAGTTCAGCATCAGGAATTAAGCCGTAAAAAGCTTCAATTCTTTGACAACGACCTGAACGAAGATGGAAAACCGTACGGAAATTACGTGCCTTACGTGGTAGAAACATCCGTGGGTGCTGACCGTCTGTTCCTGATGACTTTGTGCAACGCTTACCAAGAAGAGGAAATTACAGAAGGTGAGAACACTAAAACCCGCACCTTCCTTAAATTCCACCCAGCCATTGCGCCGGTAAAAGCTGCCGTGTTTCCGCTAGTAAAAAAGGACGGCCTTCCTGAGAAAGCTATGCAAATCTTTGATGATTTGAAATTAGATTTCAACATGATCTACGAAGAGCGCGACGCTATTGGCAAACGCTATACCCGCCAAGATTTAATTGGGACGCCTTTCTGCATAGCGGTAGATTATGAAACGCTGGAGAACGATACCGTAACTGTGCGGGAACGTGACAGCCGTACGCAGAAGCGTATGCCTATCTCAGAACTTCGTAAATACATCGGCGATGCCGTAAGTTTTAAACGAGTTTTTGAAAAACTGTAAAGGAGTTTCCGGCCTGTTTTTTAAGAATTGAGATAAAACTAGAATTATAGAAAAGGCCCTTCCACTGCGGTAGGGCATTTTTTTGTGGTATAGTAAGACTTTAGTTAAGTAGTTATTTAGAATAAATTTAAAAGTTTTCTAGAAGTTCTGTGGAAGGCTACTCATACATTTATTAATTATTCATCAGGGCAAGTTTCGTGTTTTAGGCCTGTTTTTGTAAAAACAGGCCTAAAACAAGGGTACGTAAATAACTATTACAAAAGATACGGCAGCGAAACGCCGTGCCCAGCAATTTCTGGCGACAGCGTCAGGTTTTCGCCGTCTTGCTGAAAGCCTCCTATAAAAGGATGTTCTGCAATAAAAAGCGGCGTGTCTAAATCAATAAAGTCAAAGCCACCTAACCCTGCCGCAAAGTGCGCGGAAAAAGTCATGGCTAAAATGCTTTCAACCATCCCGCCAATCATTAAACCCACGCCGTGCACCTGCGCCAGTGCAGCCATCTGTAAAGCTTCTAACACGCCACATTTCATTAACTTAATGTTGATAACCCCAGCACTTTGGTCTCTAAAAAGCCTGGCCACGTCTTGAGCATCGCGGGCAGATTCATCAGCGGCAATGGGGAAAGGACACGTGGTTGCCAACAGGGTTAACTCTTCCCACTGGTGGCGCGGAAGGGGTTGTTCTAGCAAAATAATTGGGATTTTGGCATTGGCAGCTTTATGGATAAAGTCTTGCGCGCGCGCCAAATCATAGCCACAATTTCCGTCTACTACCAAATTAGCCAACGGCGCCGCGTGGTGGATAGCCAACAATCTTCGGATATCGTAATCCACATCGGTTCCTTCGGTTTTTACCTTAATAACAGAGAAACCCCGCTCCACA
>JBBSSO010000077.1:0-7644 GCA_038241905.1 Cytophagales bacterium
GTAGGCGTGGAGTATGAGCAACTCATGCCTTACGTGCAACCAGATAAACCGGCTTTCAGAGTTATAACCGGTGATTTTGTTACCACCCAAGACGGTACAGGCATTGTGCATATCTCGCCTACTTTTGGGGCCGATGACTTTAGAGTAGCTGCACAAAATAACATTCCGTCGCTGTTGGTAACCGACGAAAACGGCAAGCCCGCGCCGTTGGTAAACCGTCAGGGTCGGTTTGTGAAAGAGGTAACAGATTTTGCTGGCATGCCGGTAAAGAATTATGATGGTGCCGATGAAAACGCTCCTGATTATAAAAGCACCGATGTTTTAATTGCCATCAAGCTAAAAGAAGAAGGCAAGGCCTTTAAAGTAGAGAAATTTGAGCACAGTTATCCACATTGCTGGCGTACGGATAAACCTATTTTGTATTATCCGCTAGACAGTTGGTTTATCAAAACTACGGCTGTAAAAGATCGTTTAATTGAGCTCAACAAAACCATCAACTGGAAACCAGAATCAACCGGCGCAGGCCGATTTGGCAACTGGCTAGAAAATCTGGTAGACTGGAACCTATCGCGCTCTCGGTATTGGGGCACGCCTTTGCCTATCTGGCGCACCGAAGAAGGCGATGAAGAAATCTGCATCGGCTCCATAGCGCAGTTAGATACGGAAATAGCCAAAAGCATGGCGGCGGGTTTCATGACAGAAAATCCGCTGCGGAAAGGTGCGGCTGGTGCTTCACAAGAAAATAACTCTGTTAAAGCACCAGAAAGATATAGCGGTGATGATGCAAATGCGCAGTTCCAATTACCCGATTTTAATTATAGCGGATTTGATTTGCACCGCCCGTATGTAGACAACATTGTGTTGGTAAGTGATAACGGCAAACCCATGAACCGCGAGCTAGACCTGATTGACGTTTGGTTTGACTCGGGTGCGATGCCGTATGCTCAATGGCATTATCCGTTTGAGAACAAAGAAGTTTTCCACAAGAATTTTCCTGCAGATTTCATCGCCGAAGGCGTGGACCAAACCCGCGGCTGGTTCTTTACCCTACACGCTTTGGCGGTAATGCTAGAAGACAGCGTGGCGTTTAAGAACGTAATTGCAAATGGCTTGGTGCTGGACAAAAACGGAAATAAGATGAGCAAACGCCTCGGCAACGCCATTGATCCGTTTGAAACCATCAGCCGGTTTGGGCCTGATGCCACGCGCTGGTACATGATTGTAAACGCCCCACCTTGGGATAACCTTAAGTTTAACCTAGACGGCATTACCGAAGTACAGCGCCGTTTTTTTGGGACCTTGCAGAACACGTACTCGTTTTTTGCGCTGTACGCCAATTTAGATGGCTTTACTTTTACCGGCGATGAAGTGCCCATGAACCTGCGCACCGAAAGCGACCGCTGGATTATCTCACGCCTAAACTCGCTAACCAAAGAAGTAGCCGGATTCTTTGATGATTATGATCCAACCAAAGCCGCGCGCGCCATTCAGGAATTTGTAGCCGATGAATTAAGCAATTGGTATGTGCGCTTGAACCGCAAACGTTTCTGGAAAGGCGAGCTTAACCAAGACAAAACGGCGGCTTACCAAACGCTTTACACGTGTTTAGAAACTGTGGCTAAATTGGCTTCGCCGATTGCCCCGTTTTACATGGATCGTCTTTTCCTGGATTTAAACCGCGTGAGCGGCCGCAGCCAATCTGAGTCAATTCACTTAGAAAGATTTCCGGAAGTACAGAAGCACCTCATTGACCAGAATTTAGAGCAGCGCATGCAGCTGGCTCAAAATGTATCGTCGTTGGTGCACTCGCTGCGCAAGAAGCACTTGATTAAAGTGCGCCAACCGTTGAGCCGTATTTTGGTGCCTATTCTAGATGAGAATATGAAAACCCAGCTCAGCGCCGTAGAAGACCTTATTCTTTCTGAGGTGAACGTTAAAAAGTTGGAATACCTAGAAGACACGACTGGTATTTTAGTCAAAAAAATAAAACCAAACTTTAAGCGTTTAGGTCAGGTATTCGGGCCTAAACTGAAGCTGGTGGCTGCCCAAATTCAACAAATGAGCCAAGAAGATATCCTTAGAATGGAGCGCGAAGGCTTTTTTGAGATTGCCTTGGAAGACGATACCACCGTGTTGAGCCGCGAAGATGTGGAAATTATGAGTGAGGATATTCCGGGTTGGCTGGTGGCCTCAGAAGGGGCGCTAACTGTGGCGCTTGACATTGCCATTTCTGAAGAGCTAAAGCAAGAAGGCATGGCTCGCGAACTAGTAAACCGCCTGCAAAACCTGCGCAAAGACTCTGGCTTAGACGTGCAAGATAAAATTAGAGTGTTTATACAAGACACGCAGCCCGACGTAGTAGCGGCAGTAGAAGTGTTCAGGAATTACATTGCCGAGGAAATACAGGCCGTAGAAATACGTTTGGTACCAGCTTTTACTGAACAGGCGGCCACCAACTTAGAGATGGACGGTTTTACCCTGCCCGTCCGGATACAAATTGCCCGTTAAAAACAAAATCGGGTTACCTTTATACCTTTGGAGATAGACTTCCTTCTGTTTTCGGGCTGTTTTTCAAAGAACAGCCCGAAAACAGAAGGGTAACTTTTGCACATGAAGTATCTTAAATATTACCTGATTGCCCTTTTCATCATCGTCCTTGACCAGGCCGTTAAAATGTGGGTGTACTATAACATGCAAATGGGCATGGGCGGCCAGATTCCAGTTTTTGGAGAATGGTTTAAGCTTCATTACACGCTTAACCCCGGCATGGCTTTTGGGGTTGAGTTGGGCTCTGAATACGGGAAAATTATCCTTACCCTTTTTAGGATGGTAGCGATGGTAGGTATTGCTTACTTAGTGTACTATTTGGTAAAAAACCGCTACCACAAAGGCCTCATCTGGTGCGTAGGCCTTATTTTGGGAGGTGCCATCGGGAACCTGATTGACAGCGTTTTTTATGGTGCTTTGCTAGACAATGCTCCGTACAACGCTTCTACTCCGTGGCTACACGGGCAGGTGATTGATATGTTTTACATTGATATCTGGGAAGGGATTTTGCCGAGCTGGATTCCAATCATCGGCGGAACGCCCATGTCTTTGTGGCCCATTTTTAATATAGCAGATGCGGCTATCTTTGTGGGAGTTCTCATTATTATCTTCAACCAAACCCGGTTCTTGGACCCACCCGCCCACCTGCTGCCTACCCAGATTAACGAGCAGAAAATGGATATTGACGTAGTAAAAGCATAACCAGAACTTAAACAAAACAGCTGCGGGCTGCCGGAATTACGGCAGCCCGCAGCTGTTTAAAAGATATATAAAAGTTTCTTTAGAAGGCGTAGCCCATGTTTAAGCTAAGCGCGAAGATAGAAGAACCTTCATTGTAAATATAACCGACTGCACGGCCGCCAAAGAACAAGCGATTGTCGCTGTAGAAATCCATTTCTAAAAAGGCTTTTCCGCCATAATCTTTTTCACGGTTGTGAATAAAGTTCGCTTCCGGCGTTATACCGGGAGAAGTGCCAGCGCCGCCGGGAATGCCTTTTACCAAATCAATTTCTGATCTTCTTCTAAAAGCTGGCCCCACGCCAACTTTTATGCCGTAGGTTTCATGTTCAGTTAAATCCCAAGAAGCACTAGCATCAAACATGACAAAGGCTTTTCTAGAAGAAAATATTTTACTGGATTGGTCATATCTAGATGAACTTAGATACTCGCCAGAAAGAGAAAAGTTCAAGCGGTCCGTCATCTCCCGGGTGTATTGTTGCGAAAAGAGGGCCCCGCTGTTATCACCTTCTACAATGTAGGCAAACCCTACGCCGGTCCGGAAGTTATTGCGGTACTTTGCCTGCGCCGAAACGGATTGAGAAAGAAGAAGCAGAAATGCTCCGCAAAGCATGGTTTTAACCCAAAGGGAGTTGGTAAAGGTAGTGTGTTTCATAAAAAGGGAATAAGCAATTGCTTTTAGTTAACTAAAGGTATTGAGCATACTACTATTTCTATATTTAGGTTGTATTCTAACCGCTTTTTTTATGGACTGCCGGTTGTATCTTGGGCAATGTTCACCCCACCTGAACCTAGAAAGTGCTATCTTTCAGAACCTTCAATTGTGTTTTAGGCCTGATTTTTTAAAATTAAGCCTAAAACAGCAACTATCCCACTATTTAAATTGATTAACTGTTTTCTATGCCTTCACCACTTGTTCCCTTACTTCAGGTAAATAGCCTGCAAATTGAGTTTGAGACTCCGCAGGGAAAAGTAAAAGCCGTTGATAATATTTCTTTCCACTTAAATAAAGGCGAAACAGTAGCTGTGGTAGGCGAATCAGGCTCCGGCAAGTCAGTAACGGGTTTGGCCTTAATGCAATTGCTACAAACGTCCGCAGGCTGTGTTTCCAGCGGCACCGCCTTTTTTCAATCGCGTCAATTTGGGCCGATAGACTTGCTCTCTTTTCCGGAAAAGCAGATGCAGAAAGTACGGGGCCAAGACGTTTCCATCATTTTTCAAGAGTCGCTCTCTGCTTTAAACCCAGTTATGCGGTGTGGAAAACAGATTGTTGAAGCGCTCCGAATCCACCTACCGCTGTCAAAAAAACAAGCCTACGCCTGCGCGTTAGAGCTTTTAGAGTTAGTGCAGCTGCCGCATCCGGAGAAAATGTACCAGCGTTATCCCCATCAATTGTCTGGTGGGCAGAAGCAGCGCATCATGATTGCCATGGCCGTAGCCTGTGGACCTGACTTACTAATTGCCGATGAACCCACCACGGCGCTAGACGTAACCGTGCAGGCCGGCATTCTGCGCTTACTCAACCAATTAAGGTTACAAAACCAGATGGCGATGCTATTTATCTCGCATGATTTAAGCGTGGTGGCTGAGCTAGCAGATAAAATATTGGTTATGTATGAAGGCAAAATAGTAGAACAAGGCAGCGTGGCCGATATTTTTACCCATCCGCAGCATCCTTACACCAAATCACTTTTGGCCTGCCGGCCGAATGTATCCTCGCAGAAAAAGATGTTGCCAGAAGTTGCAGATTTTCTGAAAGAAGAGCAAGAAGGTTGGCACCCTTCATCTGTTCAACTAAGCCTTGAAAGCTTAAGCAGTACGGTGGATAAGGTGAGGAATTCTGGTATTTCCCCCGGAACTTCATCGTCTTTACATCCTTTGCTAGAGCTACAAGATTTACACGTAGATTTTACTGTTTTAAGCGGCGTCGTATTCCAAAGAAAAGAAGTAATTTCCGCGTTAAAAGGCATTTCTTTTGCAGTTTTCCCCGGTGAAACCATAGGAATTGTGGGTGAATCTGGCTGTGGAAAAACTACCTTGGGCCGGGCTTTGGTTCAGTTAATAAAACCTAGCAGCGGCCACGTAGTTTTCAACGGAAAAAATTGGGCAACCTTGCCAAAGGAAGAACTGAGAAAGGAACGGAAACATTTTCAGATAATATTCCAAGATTCTTATGCCGCGTTGAACCCCACTACTTCAATTGGCGAGGCTATAATGGAACCTATGCAGGCGCATGGCATGTTCAAAGACCGGCGAGAGCGAAAACAACGCGCCTTGGCTCTGCTGGAAACAGTTGGCCTACTCCCCGAGCATTTTAACCGGTATCCCCAAGATTTTTCGGGCGGACAATTACAGCGCATCTGCCTTGCCCGCGCGCTGGCATTAGAACCCACCTGTATTATTTGTGATGAGATTGTCTCGGCGTTAGATGTTAGCGTTCAGGCCCAAATTCTTAATCTCCTCAATCGTCTTAAGCGTCAATTTAACCTTACCATTCTGTTCATAACCCATGACTTGGCGGTGGCCAAGTTCCTCGCAGACCGTTTGCTGGTGATGGAGAAAGGGCAGATAATAGAGCAGGGGCCAACGGAAGAAATTTTTAACAACCCGCAGCAAGCGTACACGGCCGCCTTGCTCAAGGCCATCCCTACCGGAGAAATAGCAGATATTTTAGCGGCCCAAGAGAAACGAAAAGCGCATAGAGCAAGTATAGATGAATAGGTATATTTGTAGCTAACTAAAATGATGTGCTGTTTTAGCCCTGTTTTTCAAAAAATAGGCCTAAAACAGCTTTTAAACCGTTTTCTTACACAAAGAAAGCACCGTATTTAACAACCCGAGGCAGCAGGAAAAAAAGCTGTCTCCCGTGGTTCGCTTTTAAATCAAAAAAGCATCCACCTATTGAAAAGAAGTAATGGAAAGAAAAAAAAGAAGTTCAGGCGCTGGCAAAGATGCCGCCCCCAGAGCTGATAATACCAAAAAAGACAAAGGCGCCCCGCGCCGAAGCAAAACAAATGGTCCAACCCTGGGCCAAGTGTCTAGAGAAGCCCTCTTAAATATTTTTAGCGCAGAACCACGCAACGTATTTTCCTATCGGCAGCTTAACCGGCGGTTGGGCGTTACCAAAAAAGCTGGGCGCGAAGAAGTTTCTGGCCTTTTAAAGAGCATGCAGAAAAATGGGGAAGTGCTGCACACCCAAGATGATTCTTACAAGTTTAACCCAGATTACAAAGGCACCGAAAGCACATCTACCCGCGGTGAGCGCACCAGCGGGCGTAATGCAGAGCGGCGTTCTACAGACGGTTCCCGTTCGCGCCGCGGCGGGCCTACCATTGTAGGCAAAGTAGATTTGGCCAACGGTCGGCATGCCTACATAATTTCTGAAGACACCGAGCAAGATGTGCGTGTGCCCGTTGAGAAGCTTAAGTTTGCCATGTCCGGCGATACCGTGCGGGTACAACTGCGCGCCAGTCGGCGGAGCGGTGACCGGCCCGAAGGCGAGGTAATTGAAGTAATTGAGCGCGAGCGCGAAGAGGTGGTAGGGCGTCTGGAAATGTCCAAAGGTTACGGTTTCATCGTGCCAGATCAGAAACGCATGTACTTTGATGTGTTTGTGGGCGAGCGCGATTTTAATGACGCCCAAGACGGCGACAAAGTGCTGGTGAAAATTACCTATTGGCCCGAAGACCCCAAGAAAAACCCTACCGGCGAAGTGATACGCGTATTTGGCCCAGCCGGTGAGCATAACGCTGAAATTCATGCCATCATGGCTGAGTTTGGCTTACCTTTTGAGTTTCCGGAGGAGGTAGAAAAAGAAGCCGAAGCTATTTCAGAGCAAATTTCTAAGCAAGAAATTGCCAAACGCCGCGATTTTAGAGATGTCACCACCTTTACCATCGATCCCGCAGATGCCAAAGACTTTGATGATGCGCTCAGCATGCGTCAACTGGAAAATGGCAACTGGGAAATTGGTATCCACATCGCTGATGTAACGCATTACGTGCAACCCGGCACCAAACTAGACAAAGAAGCCTATCATCGGGCTACGTCGGTGTATTTGGTAGACCGCACCATTCCTATGCTCCCCGAGAAATTATCTAACGTGTTGTGCTCGCTGCGGGCCAATGAAGATAAATTAACTTACTCGGTGGTATTTGAGATCGATGAAAATGCCAAGATCCATGACTATTGGATTGGCCGCACCGTTATTCACTCAAACCGCCGTTTTGCGTACGAAGAGGCCCAAGAAGTTATGGATGCCCAGCAGGGCGATTATCTTTTTGAACTCAACAAACTAAACGAGCTAGCCAAGAAATTCAAGGAAAAGCGCTTTAAAAATGGAGCGGTTAACTTTGAAAC
>JBBSSO010000078.1:0-7628 GCA_038241905.1 Cytophagales bacterium
CACGTACAAGGGCGTGGCAATGGTGGACTGCACCTCACTGTCTAGCGCTTCAGAATGGCGTTCGGCTACGTCTTTGAGAATGTCAAAATCGGCGGCAGCGCCTTTGTTGAGCCGCAGGTATTCATTGGTGCTTCCGGTAATTTGCTGAAAAGTAGCCGAGGGCGCCTGCACCGCAATGAGGTCCGTAGCCACCGTTTCCTCTTTTGGCTTGGTCATTACGGCCGGGGCCGATGCAGATTCCAGAAAAATTTGGCCGCTTTCTACCTGCTGTCTAAACACTTCTGGCGCAACGGTGTACACCGGCACCACATCGTCTAGGGCGCCAATGTGCAAATAATCCGCGTCTACGGCCACCACGCGCTGCACCACCGGATTAGCGGGACTGCCCTGCCGGAAATTTTCTCCGTACAGCAGTTTCTCCCAAATTTCCTCTCCAGCCGCAGTGATTGGTGCAGCCGCCGCGTCGGTCATTTTCTGGCCGTCACGCGTGACCGAAAGCTGCTCACGGGCCGGGAAAAGGCGCGCAATTTCGGCAATCTTGTCTTTATTGCTTTTGTACACGCGCAGCTGGTACCCCAGAATTAGGAGAATTAGCAGGCCCTCTAAAATAAATATTCCTTCCATGTGCAATGTTCAGCGGGTATTTGGTGCTAATGGCGGCGCCAAAAGCAAAATAATTTTTTCTGTTTTCGGCCTGTTTTTGGAAAAACAGGCCGAAAACAGAAGCCTACTTTCCCATGTTTGGGAAAGGGCTCGACCTGTCCTAAACGCTGGCCCGTGCAAATGGCTGACTTAAAAGCAAAAAGCAGAGGGAGCACGCAAAAGGGCTTTCTCCGTAGTGAGCGTTAAAACGTTGGCTACCGTGGTGGACAGGTCAAGCCCTGTCCGTACATTCATCAAATGTATCTCCAAAAACGTCAAAAATTCAAAACCTGTTTTCAGGCTGTTTTTGGAAAAACAGGCCGAAAACAGGTTTTGGCATATAGCTTAATACGGGCTACCGGAAATCAATCCGGGCTTTTTCTTGGATTTTCCAGCCGCTGGTGGTTCTGGTTAAAACGCCATCGCCCTGAAGAACAATGCGGTTGACCATGCGGTTAGAAGGTTTCTCAAATTCAAAAGCGTTCTCCAGCCGGTCCATGCCTTGGGAAATAACAAATGCCTGGTTGCCTTTAACGTTGAAGCGGTAGCGGGTAGTGGTGCTGCCATCTTGGGGCGCATCAATTTCCAAATAGCTATCAGAATCGGGTTGCTGCTGCAGTTGGTGAGTTTTTACCAGACCGTCTTCCGGAATCATGGCGTACCGAATGCGGCTTACCGGCGCTTGGGGCTGGGTTAACTCGTTGAGCAAATCATCGCCTACCAAGCCTTCTGCCAACGGCGGATTTACTACTGGTTGCGCTGGTGCATTCTCCTCAGACGGCGTTTCGGTAACGGGTTGTCTTCGCTGGCCTTCGTTTCTGCGTTGGTTTTGGGGCGTCCGGGCAATGGGTTGGCCATCGGCGTCCAGCTGAGGAGTGCGTGGTTGCTTCTGGCGACCTTCCTGCTGCTGACGCGTCTCTTTGGGCGCGCGGGGTTCTTGCGTCTGCCGTGGTTCTCTGGGTTGCTTTGGTTCACGGGGCTCTTGTTTCTGCCGAGGTTCCTGCTGCGGCTGATTTTGAGCAGCGCGGCTTTCAGAAGGCTGTTGCCCGCCACGAGCGGTTTGCTCCCGAGGTTGCTTCTGCTTACCTTCTTGCTGCGTTTGGCGGTCTTGCGATTGGCGCGGTTCGCGGCCTGGAGGCTGGGTGGTTTGTCCGGTCCGGGGCTCCCGTCTGCTGTCTGATGAAGTACGACTGCCTTTTGAGCTGCCATCTTTCAACGCTTTCAATTCGTCTTCTACTTTCCGGTTCCGTTTTTCCAAGCCCCTAACCCTACTCAACACACTGCTTAAGCGGTAAAAAGTAAAAATGGCAATAAGGAGCGCTATGGCGGCTAAAATGTTTGGTATATATTCCATACCGATGTATTTAATTTAATTGATGTAAAGCAAATGTAAGAAAAAGCCGCGCAAGCCTTGCAAAAAAACAAAAGCAACCGCGCCCAAGGGCAATAAAAGCATTCTACTGGGCCGTATTCCCCCATTTTCAAAGCGATGGAAGAAGAATACGGCACGTAAAATTAAACCTAGTGTTTAAGAAACTACGCCTATCTGCTGTTGGTAAAGCTCTTTTGACAACAGGTAAAGAGATTGTTTCAGGGGCATAAAGAACATGGTTTCCGGAATCAGTTCGCGGTCAGAAAGGCCACGGAGCGTTTCTTCTAACACCATAGTGTAGCTGTCTTGAATCTGGTTTCGCATAAAATTCAGAACCCAGTGTGGGTCTACCTCTACGCCCATGGAGCGCATTAACGGAGAAACGTCTTCATCGTCTAACAACATTTCCAGACATGCCATCACGTTGTCTAGCACTTCCTGGCGCAGCGAGCCGCTGATTTGACTTTTATTTACGGCTTTCAAAGCGTCCTCGCCGGAGGCCGCGCCGGTGGGCCGTATAATTGGAATATCAGTCAAATCAGACAAATCTGCGCCTTCTAACGCCATGGCGCCGCCGTTGGCCGTTACCTGCTTGGGGTTGTCTACCAGTACCAGTTTAAAGTTAGCTGGCGCGTCTTGGCCCGTTACTTTCTTAAAGATAGTTTTGGCGTAGCGCTCAACGTTGCTCAAATTGTTACCCGCGCTCAACAGTTTAATGTACAAACTGCCCTGCCCGCTAAAACAGATGTAGCGCGGCACTTGAACGCCCAATTGTTGGGTTAGCTGCGCTAGATGGTACATTAACGCGCCAAAGTGCAGATAAAACATGAGTCGCAGCTGGCGCGCTTGTAACAGCTGGGCGCTGTAGTTTAGCTCTTTGTCATAGCTAAAAAGCAAACTGGTAATGTCCGCCGAATTAAAATCTGGATTCTCTAAAGCGGTTTCCAAAAACTTCTTGTACTCCTTGCCTTCTTCCGTAAGCGGAATCTGCAACACGTGCTGCACGCCGTACTGCAACAAACCGTTGTCTTTGCTGGTTTTAACGGCGGCAAAACCATCGCCCCACAAATCATTTCCCGCAAACCGGAAAGAAGAGCTATGCGATGGCTTGCGGTTGGTAAACAACAGCACATCCGTAGTTCCGCCGCCAATATCTACGTTAATCAGGTTTTCATCTTGGCTAGGAACCACCACCCCAGTGCGCGACAAATAGTAAAACGGCGCCACAGACTCAGTGATGCAAACGGTGGAGCGGCCGTTTTTGAACACGGCTTGGTACACGCCATCCCACACGTTCTGGAACATGTTGCGCGAGTAATCATCAAAGCTCAACGGCGCAAACCACACAATTTTAGTTTGGGCTATATTGCCGTTGTTCAAGGCTACCTTGTTCTTAATTAGCAACATAATCTCCGTAAAGAAGGCTTCAATACGGCGCTTGCCGGTATTAGAAAGCGCTTCGCTCCATTTCAGATCAGTGTGGTAGGTTTGCTTGTATTGCTCTTGGTGCGTGCCTTCGGTATTAATAGAAAACCCAATGTTGATGTTCCCAAACAAGGTGGGAATCTGGTTTTCAAAGTCGATGGACTCGCAGGTGGCCGTTCGGGTCGGGAAGGTGTACAGCGAGCCGCCAGAGTTAATAATGAGCGGAATAAACTCCCGTTTCAAAAGGTTTTCTACCGCAAACATATTCCCGAACCCGCGCTTATGAAAACGCTGGTAATCCGTGAGGGAGGTATCATCTGACGGTTTGTTCAGCATCACCAATTGTAAATCAGTGGCGGTGATGGCAAATTCCTTGGGCGCTTGGTTTGCCCCAGACGTGTAGGCGATGTGGGTGTTAGAAGTCCCGAAATCTATGGCGAAGGTAAAGTTCTGGATGCCCTGGCTCATTTCCTGGAAACGAGGCACCAGCAGCGCTTTTCCGGTCACGTCCAAACCCACGTGGGTCAGTTCTGCAAAGTCAAAATGAGTACCTTTAATTTCGTAATAAGTGCTGCCCGCGTGGCTGTTGCTTTTTTTGGTACGTCGCTGTTCAGATACGGATATAATGCCGCCGCCCGCTTCCAACTGTCTGCCGCCCGCGTAAAACGTGAGCGAGTGGTTGCGGTTGACTAGCAGCGGATCAATGTCGGCGTCTACCAGCATCACCTTGTAAAAATCATTGTAAGTGGGAGCATCTACAAACTTGTAAAACGGAAAAACGCCGACACCAACTTTAGATTTCAAGATGTGACCTTTCTCCGGAATAATCTCGCCGTGCGCGTTTTTGGAGTTCAGCGGATTGTCATAGTAGCTGCGCTCATACACTACGTTGCCTTTCTCCGTCGGAATCTGGAGGGTTACGCGCACGTGGTTTACATCTACATAAAACGTAAGGTGGTTGGCCAGGTCTTGCGGCGTAAAGTACTCAAAATAAAGACTGGTAACCGGCAGCAGATAATTAAAGGCCTTATCGGTTACGCCGGGCTGATGCAGCACGGTACCGCTGTAAAACCGGTCTGTGTTCACCTCGTAGGGAACTTGCACAATGGTTTCCTGCAGCAAGTCATTAACAGTCAGGTACGGATAGTTGAAACCCACACCCGGCAGCGAGCGAGCCGCAATCTCTTTGCCATCAGAATACCCAACCGGCGTATTAACAGGCCAAGCCAGGTTGTTCACATACTTTAGGTGCGGAGCCAAGCGCAAATCGGGCTTGAGCACGATCGGCCGATCACCGGTAAAGGTGGGGTTGGTGGGCTGTAGAAACAGATCAGAACTGGTAACAGCGGTTTGGTCTTTCTTTATTAGAAACGTCAAATTGCCCACGTGCACGGGATTCTGCTGGAGATCGGTCAAGGGCAAATATTCCGCTGACATGGCATGCTGGCCCGCGCCCCCGGCCATGCTAATGCTTTTGAGCATGCGCTCATCTAGGGAATTATACACCGCCGGAAATGCCTGGATAAACGCCGGGTTAGAGACAAACAGTTTGTGCACATATTCCTTAAAATCCGGCTCCCGCTCTTGCAAAGAAACGTAGGTATTGTCAAAATACACGCCCGCGTTCTGCGCCCGGTTAATGGCTAGCGGCTGCACGTTGGGAGACACAAAAATAAACGTCAGCGGCGAGGTGCCGCCCAACAACTGCAAACCCTTATCGCCCCGCGGACTGGTGGTTTCTAGGTAGAACAAGAACAGATCTTCTACGCCCTGAAAACGGCTGTCTTTCATGAACAAGTCTAGCGTCTTGCCCAGCAAGTTAGTGGCAGGGTTGGCCTGCATGGCCGCTAGTTGCTGGTGCTTGTTCCAGCGCCTGATAATAATTTTATTGCCGCCCTGCGCGTAGCTCTGGTGGTTGTAAAGCAGCTCCCAAAGATCCCAGAAATGGGTCACGAAGCGGTGGTAAATGCTGTTTTGGGTATTAGTAACGCCCTGCTTCACAAAGTCAAAAGCCGTCTCAAAGAGGTGCATGCGGGCGAAAGGTGTGGGGATAGACGCGCTAATTTTCTGGGCCCGTCCGCCCGCGCCGTCCACCATGTCTTTGATTTCGGTGCTGGTAATCTGGGCGGTTTTAGACCATCCTTCTACGTTAGAGCCAGTTTTATGAAGACGAAGTACTTTGGGCATATCAAGTCTGTTTTTAAGGTGTTTTCAGAAAAAGAGGCCTAAAACGCAAAAGTGAGTTAGCTGGCTTTTTCTGGTGTTCTTATTTTATTTCTGGTATTCCTAATTGTTGGTGATAACACCAACAATGGGAAATTTTAAAGCCTCGCAATATTTAATCGTTACCTTGTGAAGTAGGGCGATGATTACTAGTGCCGGTCAGGGTGCTACTCTTATCAGCCTCCTGATTGTTGGTGATAACACCAACAATGGCAGAAAATGCAGTGAACCTATTGGCAAAAAGGCCTTCTTAGCCTCACCCTACGCATTTTTGATATTCCCCTCCTTGGAGGGGCAGAGGTGAGTTTGCACGTCCTGATCATGGCATTCCAGATCACGTAGGGACAGGTCGCGACCTGTCCACTGCGGCGGCACTCACATTACTGGTCACAAAATGATTTACATCTTGCCATGTAGCTTTCCTCTACTCTTCCCTTCATCAGGGCAAGTTAAAAACTTGCGTCATGAGTGCTCCAAGTTAAAAACTTGAAGCAGGAAACGCCGTTGCCAACGTTTTTCTAGCTCTCGCACAAGTTCCTTCCAGGATGACAGTTCATTTATTCCCGCTTCTCCAATTCTTCAACGTCAAGAATACTTCAACTTCTCCTCCACTAAATTATCCGTGGCAATTTCAAAGGCTTTAATGGTGGCCTTGAACGCCTCTCTATCAGTGATAGACTCAGAGGCGCGGTTGAGTTCTTTCACGAACGCACCTTGCGAGATGCCTTTGTTTAGGAAACCAGTTTCTACTTGTTTGTCAGAAACCATCCGGTTGAAATCGGGCTCGTTGAGGTTAAAGGCAGAGAAGGTGCGCTCCATGCGGCTAAGCTCCCGGACCCAGGTTTCGTAGCCAAAATCTGGGCTGTTTAGAAATTTACTCAACTCTTTGAATACGGGCTCGTTGCGCATGGCTCCCGGCAAGTCTACCCCTTTGGCGTAAGCGGCTTGGCCGTCTTCGGGCACATGGGCGCCGTAATAGCGGGCAAAATAATGGAACCGAATCAGGTGCTTGGCCATCCGGTCACGGGTTTCTTGGTCTAGGTGGGAGAATTGGATGTTGTCTACGTCCTCCCTCAAGCCAAACTCATGAAAAATGGCGCCGTCAGACAGTTCATTATCTGAGTAATCCATAAAATCAATGACGGACAGGGCGCTGAGCAGTTCCACTAAATGAGCATCGTTTTTCTGGCTAGCGCGTCCTGGGTTGTTCTCCAAAGGTTTATCCGGCGTATCGCCGATGTAATACGTCGCGTTTACGCCTCCCAAATGGTGCTGATAGTAAGAGAGCGCATCCTTTGCCTTAGTGGTAAATGTGTTAGAATCAATAAAATCTGCCTCAACGCCAGCGGCGGGCTGCTCTAAAGAGAAATACGGCAACACCACCATCGCCCCGGTAAGGGCGGCGTTTAAGCTAGACGCATTAGGCAAGGTGGAATGCGAATCCTTGAAGTTTTTGAGCAAAAGCGGAAAACCCGCAGCGCCGGTACCGCCAAAAATAGAACTCACGAAGAAAATGCGATCGCCGGCCTGAAAATTGGAGGCAAAAAAACGCATCTCCGGCGAGTCAATAATTTCGTTTAGCACCACGCTGCCCACGTTGGGACTGCCTCTGAAACCCACGTCTAGGCTGTTGTTCAGGTTTTCGGGGGTAAAGAGCAAATCAATCAGCGCTTGACTGTCAATGTCTAGCTGGTTATAGCCCACGTGATCTTTAAATGGCTTGTTAATTCCTCCAAAGTCATAGACAAACGAGTCCCGCACTTTAGAAGAACCATCTCCGGCAATGCTAGAAAGTGTGCTGATGTTAGTGTGGAAAAACCCGTCGTCGCGTTTGCCCAGTTGGTCGTGGAGGTGCTTATAGGTTTTCAGCAGTTCCACGGTGCGATTCATGTCGCCGTTTTGGGTATCTGGGTCAATAATGATGGGGATTATCTTGTCGCAGTTTTTGATTTTGACACCGGCGGCC
>JBBSSO010000079.1:0-7481 GCA_038241905.1 Cytophagales bacterium
CCATCAATTACTTTCTTGGCCACCTCAATGGGGCTCACAAACGTCATGTTCAATCCGTAGCACAACTTCTCTATGCGGGCCGTGATCTTGTCAAACCTGACCGATTCGCGACGGCCATCTCTCTTTACTACTAACATACGCTACTTTATATAGGTGATGAATGACTTGCCATTCAGATGCTTTATTTTCTTCCGCCAAAGCGGAAGGAAATTCAAGATACAATTTTGGGGATGCCCAACCAATTGCTGAGCGTTTTTGCTCTGTTTTTTGAAAAACAGCCCTAAAACAGGTTAAGGTCGTTTTTTACTATCTCTTAAAACTCTTCGTCTAGGGAGAATACGTTAGAATCGCGGTCGCTCATGACGCCAGATTTTTGGTATTCGGCTACGCGTTTCTCAAAGAAGTTGGTTTTGCCTTGCAGCGAGATAAGCTCCATAAAATCAAACGGATTGGTGGAGTTGTATACTTTGCCGCAACCCAAAGAAACCAGCAAACGGTCGGCCACAAACTCAATGTATTGGGCCATCAGTTTGGAGTTCATGCCAATCAGGTCAACGGGCAATGCATCGGTCACAAATTCTTGCTCAATGGCTACCGCATTACGGATAATGTCTTGCACGCGAGACTCAGGCAGCTTATTTTCCAACATACCATAGAGAAGGCACGCAAAATCGCAATGCAATCCTTCGTCTCTAGAAATTAATTCATTAGAGAACGTAAGGCCCGGCATAAGGCCGCGTTTCTTGAGCCAGAACAGTGAGCAGAAGGAGCCCGAGAAGAAGATACCTTCAACGGCCGCAAAGGCAATTAAGCGCTCAGTAAAGTTCTCAGAGTTAATCCATTTTAGGGCCCACTCGCCTTTCTTTTTTACGCAGTCAATGGTTTCTAAAGCGTTAAACAGGCGGTCTTTCTCATGCGGATCTTTGATGTAGGTATCAATAAGCAGCGAGTAGGTTTCTGAGTGGATGTTCTCCATCATAATCTGGAAACCGTAGAAGCAGCGCGCTTCGGGCAGCTGCACTTCCTGCATAAAGTTGATGGCTAGGTTTTCGTTTACAATGCCATCAGAGGCCGCAAAGAAAGCCAATACGTGGCTAATGAAATGACGCTCGCCGTCGTTCAGTTTTTCCCAGTCTTTGTTATCTTGGGTTAGATCTATTTCTTCGGCAGTCCAGAAACTGGCTTCGGCCTGCTTGTACATTTGCCACACGGCATCGTTTTGAATGGGGAATAAAACAAAGCGATTCGGGTTTTCTTTCAACAATGGCTCCATAGACTCAATACGTTAATGACATGATACTTCTGCAACAGGCAGGGCGGACAAAAAGACCTCCGGAGAAAACCCAGATGCCGAGCGCTGCCCTGCTTGAGATGTCAAATATAAGGACAAATATGTTCACCGCCCGAAATGGATAGCTGAATTTATCCAATCTTTATACACCGCTTATCCACAACGTGGCGTACTGATTATCAGAGGTTTAACTAAAATAAAGATTAAAATAATTTAATATATGAATTTATCGATACACCTAAAATGGTTTCCTGCAGGATAGTGTGTTTGGGGCTCCTGTTTGGTTATAAGAGAGAGAATCAGCAGTCTATTCAGATTCAAATCATGTTACTACTGCGGCAGCTGAATATATTAAAGATTGGCAAATCCTACCGCAGAAAATAGCGAATTAAACGTAAAATCTGCTACAGGCAGCTCGCCTACCGAGGGGAAAAGCAGGCGCTCACACCAGTGCCAAAGCAGGTGCAAATGCTTAAGCAACTTCCCAAAAGCCAGAAAAAGTACGTGGTGTTTATTTGTTATTTCATCGCCCAATAGGGCACATTATCCTTTTCTTAAGACTACCTGTTTTCGGCCTGTTTTTGGTAAAACAGGCCGAAAACAGGAGTTGAAAAACTCATGGCAAGCAGAATTTATTAAAAAACTAGAGTGCCTGTAAAGCTAGCTGAAGCAAGGCCCGCCTGCGGCAATAGAATGAGGTGTCTTTTGCGGGAGTTGAGTTTTCTTTCGGATAGATTATAAAGAACCAAGGAGCCTTTGGCAGATACATAGCCCTAAACCAAGCAGTTTCATTTTCTTTTCCTTTAAGGTACCTGCGCGTTACAATCCATTGAAACCCTACTTAATGGTAACAGCCAGTGCGATGGCGTTTGCTACCAAGCCCGTGTCTCGGGTATAATGGTCATAACGCAGTTCTATGGTATTTAATTTACTGATGCCTAAAATACCAGTCGCTGAATTGTACCTTAAATTAACCCCCAGCAAGTGGCTGTTGAAATCAGATAAGTCATAATCGCTGGTGTAAAACTCGTTCTGGCCGGTATGCACGCCATAGGGCGCAAAATAATCTGCGGAAGACTGGGTATAAAACCGGTAAAAGGGCGCTACTGAAAAAAACGGCGTAAGTTTATAGGGCAGTTCTATTTCTGCGGTATGCGCCATAATGCCCCAGTCATCTAAGTAGAATCGGTAAAATGTTTTCAGTACGATGCGGTCCGTGGCAAAGTAGTTTAAACGTACGCCAACTGGCACTTTTAGGCGGGTGTCTGGCAACTTCTCTACGTGTACAGAATTGTCTTTAAAATACACGCGCTGGTAGGGCGTAGCCAACTGGCCCGATTGGTAAACTCCCTCTAGCATAACAGATGCCTGCAAACGCTTGTTGATAATCTGCGCCAAAGAGACTGAGCCGTTGAAAGAATTCCTTGGTTTGGTGCCTCTGGCGTCTGGATTTTCTATTAACCCAGCGGGAGTTTGCAGTGTGCGAAGCTCAATGGGATAAATCATGTTAAAAGCGTCTAGAAACGCGCTCACGGAAAAACCAACCTCTCGGTTACGGTCTTTTGAAGATTTGGCAAAATTTACGTTTACGCCCTTTGACAAATAATCATACTCTGTAGAGACAGAAACCCCGGCACCCACAGAAAACCCTTTTACATCATCTTGCATCGCCCAAGAAAGAGAAGGGTAAATCCGGTTGTCAGCGGCAGAGGCTGAAGAAATGGTGGTGGGGTCAATCTGGTCTGATGAAGCGGACGTGTAATGATCAAATCCAACCTCCAGGCTAAAGGAATGCAAACGGCTCTGGGCATCTCCTTTGGTCATAGTAATGTCAAACGAGGTGGCTACATCGGTTAGTTTTTCGGTTCCAATACCGCCAGTTACGGCAGAATTATTACCTTCTTGAGTGTAGTAGCTTGACACGAAATTAATCTCCTCAACTTTGAGTTTCCGACTCTTGAAGCTGGTGCTGTCTGGCTGCGTGGTTTGCCCAAAGGAACTCAGGATGGTCAGGAAGAAGAGCGAAGCGTGCAAGTAAATTTTCTGCATGTGCGTAGAGCTTATTTAATTGCAACCGCAACCACCACCCGTTTTACCACCGTTAGCCCCAGAAGCGCCTTCGCGGTACAACAAAAAGTTGAGTTCTGTTTTCTGAACCTTACGAGCGTTCAGCACCATTTCGGCATCATTCAAATACATTTTGTTGTATTCTTTCACTGCCTGGCAAGAAGAAAAGCTGCTTAGCGCAAAAATCAGAAAAAGTACTCCCCTAATTTTGGATTTGTCTATCATACGTTTACCCGAATATTTTTAGAGCAATAAATATGGTTGTTGTCATCAATCACCAAGCAGGCAATGTCTTTCATTTGGTTGATGAGTTCTAAGCCCACCCCTACGCCCATCACCATAACTGGGGTGGCCATAGCGTCTGCCAATTCTGCGTTGGGGCAGAGAATGGTGACACTCTGTATACCTGTAACGGGCAACCCAGTTTTTGGATGAATGGTATGGCTGTATTTTTTGCCGTCTATCACCGCAAATTTCTCATAATTACCGGAGGTAGCCACCGCCATGTCAGAGATGTTGAACTTTGAGAAAGGCTGGTGGACCGCATTGGGGTCTGCTATGCCAATGGTCCACGGCTGACCGTTTGGTTGGTTTCCCCAGGCGCTCAGGTCGCCGGCAGCATTCACAATGCCGCTTTGTACGCCCAATTGTTGTAAAACCTGCTTGGCTTGCTCAGCGGCATAGCCTTTGCCAATACCCCCAAACCCGATGCGCATGCCAGTGTGCTTCAAAAAAACACTCTTGGTAGCTGGATTTACGACAACGTTTTTATAGTTGACCAGTCGCACCGACGCTTTGGCTACTTCGGCGCTGGGCAAGGCCGTCATGTGGGTGTCAAAGTTCCAAAGGCTTTTGTCTACGCCGCCGTACGTAATATCAAAGGCGCCTTGGGTTAATTCTGAGATGCGCAAGGAACGTGTTATAAGCTCAAACACCTCTCCGGAAGGAACCACGGGCGCAATACCCGCCATGGCGTTAATGTGGTGGGTTTCGCTCGTTTCTGAGAAGGTAGTGAGCAGGCGCTCAATGCGCTGAATCTCAGCCACGGCAGCGTTAAGGGCAATATCTGCCTCTTGCTCAGTATGGCAAGCAACGGTCAATTCAAACCCATTCCCCATCAGCTTCTGTACCCTTCTAAACAACTGGGGCACTTTGGCTAATGGGGAATGGGTTGAGGTCACGTTATTTAATGTTTTGCAGTTCGGCTATAAAAGCGTGGGAGTCTGTTCCTGGGTAACCTTCCCAGCGCTTCAACACTTTCCCTTCTTCATCAACAACCAAGGTTAAAGGGAAAATTCCAGATTTGTTATACTGCTCAGCCAGTTTTTCGTTTAGGCCTACTTGAGCTTTGTCCAGCTGATTCTTCTTGAGCCGCGGAAAATCTGCATTTACCAACACTAAGTACTCTGCGGCGTATGCTTGGAATTCTGGATTCTCAAAAATCTGCCTTTCCATTTTAATACACGGGCCGCACCAATCAGACCCTGAGAAATTGATAAGAATATACGTGTTCTTTTCATGCGATACCTTCTTGGCCTGTTCAAAATCTTTCATCCAGATAGGCTGTCCGAAGGTAAACCATGCACTGAATATCAAAAATAATAGATTCATAGTGTTGGGAGTTAATGTTGATAGCAGATGGCAATCAGAAATAAAAGTAGGGTTGTCACTTATAAGACAAATCTCAAAAAAGACCAGTTCATTTTTAAAGCTCCTGTTTAATAGCTTTGTTTGGGACCGATTTATTTTATAAAATAATTAGCTAGTCCTTATAAATAATGATCCCCTCGCCTCCGGCGATTTTTCAGTATTGCGGCTACTGCCCAAAAAGCACCACATTACCCGTAATGTTTCCCTGTTTTATCGCTATGTCTTACAATTCCTGTTTTAAGCCTGTTTTTACTAAAACAGGCTTAAAACAGTTAGATTATCCAACATGGGCAGAAGTGACCGAGCGCTTATTTGCTCGTGCACCTCTGCCTAACTCTAGATTTATAAAGTTTATTTAAAAAAGAAAAAAAGCGCTTGACTTTGGGTGAGCAACCTGCTACTTTTGCCGCAGCCTCTAGCTAAAAAACTTTCCTTTTCTTACAGAATCTTCCCTGTCATTTTCCGGGCTTTTTTAGCCGGGCGGGGAACTCCTTGCCTTTATCCACGCGTAACTACTTGACCACTAGTACTAAGTTAGGTTTTCCACAGAAGTAATCCACATCGGCCGCTAGGCCGCAATGCCCTCAAAGCCAAGACGCTACCATAGGGTAGTTCCATTAAAAAATAAAGGACCTGCGTTTGGATATTAACCCAGTTGCGCGTACCTTTGCGGTTCATTTTTTAAAAATATCGTAAGCTGATGTACGCAATTGTTGAAATCGCTGGGGTCCAGACGAAAGTAGAGAGCGGTAAGTTCTTCTACACTAACAAGCTTTCCGGCAATGAGGGTGACGCCGTAGAGTTCGCCAATGTTCTTTTAACTGATAATGACGGCACTTTGTCGTTGGGTGCTCCTTTCCTTGACAACATCAAGGTAACCGGAACCATTCAAGGCCACGTTAAGGCAGACAAAGTGATTGTGTTTAAGAAGAAAAGAAGAAAAGGCTACAAAAAGAAAAACGGGCACCGCCAGCAATACACCAAAGTATTGATTGACGTCATCGGATAATCTTTTTAAGGGAAAGCACAGAAAATTATTGTTGAACATGCTTTCGGGGAAACCCGGAGTTAACATAGAAACCAAATGGCTCACAAAAAAGGTGTCGGTAGTTCTAACAACGGCCGTGAATCACATTCCAAACGTCTAGGCGTTAAAATCTTCGGTGGTCAAACCATCATTTCGGGTAACATTATCGTGCGTCAGCGCGGTACTGCCCACCACCCGGGCGCCAACGTTGGCATTGGCAAAGACCACACCCTGTTTGCTTTGACAGACGGCGTAGTTCTTTTCAAAAAAGGCGTTAAAAACCGTTCGTACGTATCTGTGCTTCCAAGAGAAGTAGATGCTGCTAAGGTTTCAACTTCTCCTACTCCAGAAGTTACCCTGTAATTTCTCTTCGGCCGCTGGCCGATGCACATAACCAAAAAGGCTGCCCCAGGGCAGCCTTTTTTTGTTTTAGAATACCCAGCAATTGACTAGAATTTTTCTGTTTTGGTCTGTTTTAGGCCTGTTTTTGGAAAAACAGGCCTAAAACAGAAAATTCAAAGAGCTTTTTACTTCACAACTTCTCCGGCCACGCCGTACTGTTCTGGGCTCATAAAGCGGAGTTCCTGAGTTTCATCTAAGCGGTAGCTCTGCAAGCGCGGCACCCCGGATGGATCAAAAGCCAAGTGCATTTCTTTGCTGGTTTTAAACATCAAATTTTCCTGCCGGATGGTTGCATCTGCCCGCAGCAATTTACCTTGTTCGTTAAACGTGTACTCCGCTTTTTTTACGTTGGTGCGAGCGCCTTCTTTAGCGGTATAGGTTTTAACGGCCAGTCCATCAGTATTTACGGTTTGTTCTTCTATAAAAAGCCCCATCAAAGCAGGTTTGTTTAAGTCTATTTCATAAAAAGAAGCTAATTCAGCCGACCAGTCCAAGTTTTGCATCGTTTTGGTTTCCTGCGCTTTGCCGTCTGCGAAAATGGTTTTCCGGACGGAAACGCTTTGGCTGGCCAACGTTTTAACTTCTTGGTCTAACAAGCTGGCTAAGTCAAAGGCCTGTTTGGGCGCGCTGGCGCGCTCCGCCGCAGTGGGTTCATCATCGCAAGCAGCCAAGGTAAACGTTAGAAAAGTCAGGAAAACGGCAAGTAATTTTCTCATAACAAAAAGGGCAATCCCCCGAAAAAAGGGTTTAAGTAAAAGTAAGTAGGCAACCTCAGCTTCTTGCTGTTTTCGGCCTGTTTTTTAAAAATCAGGCCGAAAACGTCCGAGTTCCGTTTTCATTCTTGATCCGCTGGCGTTACCCACACGTGCCGAGCGATGGCGCGGGTGCCGGTCACCGTTTCGCGGTAGCCGCCCCGGAACCGGACGGCCACGTGCTGGCCCATGTGCAGTTCATGCAAACTCATAGGTTTGCCGTTGGCCTGCGTTATTCTGGTGGTAGGCGTTACCAAAACCCAAGCACGGTCATAGCGCGCCGATAAATCGC
>JBBSSO010000080.1:0-7453 GCA_038241905.1 Cytophagales bacterium
AAAAGCCGAGTAAGACGGTTCTTTTCCGGCCCAGGCAAGTTGGCTGGCCAGCAGAACTAAAAAAAGCAAAGAGAGTCTCTTTCTCATCGTTATATAATTAATACCTATGATGGCGTAGCAGAAGATTTCAATACCTGTTTTCTCCCGTCTTTCTGTGTAGCCCAAGCTTTAGATAAATTGATATCCTTTAAAAATTAGCTTTTTTTCTTTAGCACAATCTGCTCTGCCTGCTTGGCAACCAGTGCAGCGTAAAATTGCTTCAGATAGTCATATTCTTCGGCGTAGAAAACCTGTTTACCGATGGAGATTTTGCTCATTACCTGAATTCTATTACCCGATATTTGCAGCATGTAGGTAAATTTACCCGCATTTTCAGGCAAAGTCAGTACCACACTTTTAGGCATTTCCTCCACGGCATATCCTTCTGGGATGATAAAATTACAGATATAAACATCTTCTGACGGATGGGCAAAGTCTACGGGGTATATGCGGCTAGCTACTTTAAACGGGTTTTCCTCCGCCGATTTAAGAACCATCGGGTTGAGGTAAATAAGGTCTTTCGGTTGATCATCTCCTACGCTAGTGATCTGGTAGGTGAGGTTTTAGGGTTTGTCAATTCCCTTTAGGTTCTTCAATACCGGTTTTTTGCGCTCTAGCTGGGTTTGGTTGTTGACCATTTTCTCCAAGTATTTATCTTCGCCATCGCGCAGAATGTTGTGCCGCATGTTCAGGGCCCACATCCCCGCCACCGATTGCGTTACCTGGCCATCTAGCGTGCCCGTTGGCAAAATAGTGAGATCAGCGCTTAGCATATTTACGGTTTTTTCATCCGATGTTAACGCCACCCAATCGCCGCCTTGTTCGTGAATAATTCTGCCGCTTCCGTTAAGGCAACGCAGCGGCAAGCTGCCCAAGGGCATGTAAGGATCAGTGGCATCTAAGAGCAGCTGTTTGTCTCCTATTTTCACCAAGCCTATCACGTAGTTAAACCTGATTAGGACGGGCGTGTGGGGCGCTCTGCCGTTTTCGCGGGTGCTAAGTACTACCGGGCTGGCGTTAAAACCAGCTTCTCTCAGCATGGCCACCAACATAAGGTTAACATCTGCCGCATTCCCGGTTTTGTTGGTATATGCGCTCCGAAGGTTGGTGGTGGCGTACTTGCTATTTTTTCCGTTCCATTTCACTGACTTTTTCACCAAGTCATAAATGGCATTTAGCTTAGAAAGCGTGTCTTTGATGCCGGCTAGCGCGGCTAATTCGCTTTTAAAGTAACCCGTACGGTTAAGCTGCAAGCCAAATTGCTCATCGGCTAACAAATCTTCTGACAAACGCGACCAGTTCCCCGCAAAGCTTTTGGGCATGGTGTTAGGAAAACGAATCCACTCCAGCTCAAATTCTATTTTAGAAACATAGTCATTGATAGTGGTAATAAAAGACTCAGGCTTGATAGCGGGTACATCTTTCATGACCCAGCGGTGGTTCACGTTGTCAATGCTTTCTATATCAGTGCCCCCTGCTACGCGATGTGGGCCAACATAACCGCCACTGCGCCGCAAGGTTACATTTTGGGTGCCCAGCACAGACTCTTTTAACGCGAAAGACTCATAGCCTTGGGCAATTTGCTTGTACTCAAAGAATTTGGGAATAGATGCGCGGTACTCACTGAGCACCACCGGAATTGAATACTGAAAATTCCACTCGCGTAGGTTAAACAGAAAATCTGAGGTAACGGTATAAGCAATTTCCAGGACAGACCCTTCTTTTACCGCGGGGAGTGCAAATTTCTTGTTAGACCAGTTCGCGGATTCTTTTTCATCAAAAATGGCGCTGTTCTCCATCTTTACTTTCACTACTTTACCGTTTTCGTAGTTGTAAGTAGTGCCTTTAATGCTGCCTACTTGCTCTTTGCTTGAGTTTTTAACATAGTATGGCACCACCACGTTGGCCCAATCTAGGGCAGACTTTTTGAGGATTTTTATCCGGACAATGCGCTCAAACGTAATCTTGAAATCATCGGAATACGTAAAGTATGAACGCCCGTAATCTGCCAGAATAACGGCGGCCGCGCTGGTGTCAGCGGCAAAAACCTTCATTTTGACTTCATCATCAGTTACTTTGCCGTATTTAATGGGTGCTTCTTGCCCGTAAGTAACAAAGCAGGAAAATAACAGGGCTACCAACAAAGCGGGCCGCCGAATAGAGGTTGTAGAAAGGTGCATGTTTAAAGGGTTATGACCATGCAACAACTTGGGCGGTGCCAAGCCGGCTACGTAGTCAATCGAAAATAAAATTATTTATAAATTACTGATTATCAAATAGGAGATTATAAGAATTGCCTTGCGCGAACCAATCCAAAATTTACGTTAAAGTATTCTCTTGCAGTAAATCCGGTTCACTTTGTCTGGCTAAATTACAATTTTTACTTTACTAGCTCTCAACATCAGGTAAAAATTTTGGATTTCCTTTTTTCTAAATGTGCGTCAGCTTTCTCCAACGTTTTCTGTCCCTTTCTTTTAACGTGGCAGCTGTTAATCTTCAATATCAAAAGCATTTTTTAGGAGGGAAATTTAGCATGCTATCTCTGCGCTAATTTGTATTATAGCTGGTTACCCAGAAGTTATTTTAGCTGCATTTCATCTAGAAATTTCAACCGGTTTATTTCTAGCAACGGGAGGTTTTGCTTTTCTGTTTTAGGCTTGTTTTTCCAAAAACAGGCCTAAAACAGAAAAATCCATGATACGGAAAACTAGTTGGCAGGTGGCTGGTAATCTAGGGGCAGCATCTCGGCTATTTTCTCCCAGGCCCAGTAACCTTCAACCATGTGCGTGTTGGGGTCTAGCACCGTTCCGTTGCGGTCTAGTAGCGCGAAGGGCGCCAGTAAGTACAGCAATGAGGTCTGGAACGTAGCCGCCCGAGGCTTGGCCAGAACATTCTGCCGCAGAAAGCCGGGCTCCTCTTTCTCTCGGGTGTAGACCACGTTTAAGTAATCCGGAAAATGAAATCTAAAACGGTCCTCGGCTTGGTCAAATTGCAGAATTTGGTCATACGGCACCGGATCTTTATAAAGGTATTCTACCATTTTTGGCAACCGAGACATCTGAATCCAATACTGGAGGCTATCATCTTTCACCCCGTTTGAGCTAATAACGATGGTCTTGCCCTGGCCGCGCCAGGTTTTAATGCCGCGTTGAATCTCCGCCTCGGCTGGACGGTGAGGGTTGGGCAACCGCTGCAGCCGCCGCACGTTAAATCCTTCCTGCGCTAAAGATTTAGTCTGCAGCATTCTAACAAAGTGCATCATAGAGCCGTGGTACGCTTTTAACCGCGCGTTTGCGTAACGCTTTTGCCGGGCTCTGCTTCCTTTCATGGCCTCAAACCGCGGGTAGCCCGCATGAAATACCCGGCCGTTCTTAAAGTCTAACTCAAAATTCTTTAGCAGGTAATGCAGGCGGTAGCCCAGCGCTTTGTTTTCAATAATAAGAGCTTCGGCGGCTTCTGCCGTGAGCGCGTTCTCCTCAGAACTGAAAGCAAAATGAAGCACCTCTGGGTTTAGAATTCTAGTCTGCGCTGCGTTGGCCGTTTGTCCAATAAACTGTTTCAGAAAAATGGCATAATTATGCCGCCAGTTGGTATCTGCCCGCACCACAACTTCTTGCAGCGCATTGGCCTTGGGTTGCAACTCTAACCTAAACTGCATTTGCGCGCCCGGCACAAGCGTAAAAGCGTGCGTTAGGGTTTCATAGCCTAGAAAGGAAACCACCAACTCATGGCTGCCAGCGGGCAAAACAGGCAACTGAAAAGTGCCATTTTCTTGCGCGTTGGTGCCGTAGGTGGTTTGCGCAATAAAAACGGTGGCAAAGCCCAACGGTTTTTTGGTGTGGGCATCAAAGACCGTTCCGGTTACGCGGCCGTTGCCTTGGCTTTGCGCGTTTACTGGCAAAATGGGTCCGCCGCACAATGCCAAAAAGACTAATAAGCTGGCATAAAAATAGAATCGCATAAGCAAGATTTAGCCAACCAAGGTACGTATTTTCAGTTTCTTTTTTGGCCCCGAATTGCATTTTAGGCCTGATTTTATAAAAAGAGGCCTAAAACGCCCCCATCGCCCCGGCGAAAAACCAAAACCCTGTATCCCAAAAACCTTTGGTTCTGCGGCTAGCGCCGATGCAAAACCCAAGTTCTGTTTTAGGCCTTTTTTCCCAAAAATAGGCCTAAAACAGAACCATCCGAAGGATAAGGAACCTCCGATAATTCAAAAACGCTAACCGCTTCGGGCTAGCGGAACGGAATTCGTTTAAGAAAGAAAAGTGGCTTTTGTATTTTGGGCTGCGCGAAGAAATATACCAAGCAAATACCGCCAGCAGGCCGTTTATTTCTTTACTTTTACTTCTATGTTAGAGCTTGTTTAATTTTTGGCACTTTTCTTTTAGAGCAATCGGAACTAATCTGATGCCTATTCTCCTTAAATTCCTAAATGATTAAAGTAAGAGCAGTTTGCTTTACCTGCCAGAAAAAGCATTTACAGACTGTTGGAATTTATCTGATTGCTGGAATTGTCCTAGCTAAAACCTACGTTAACAAAAACAACGCTCGCACGTTTAATGCCCTTTGCTTGTGGTAAAAGCCGCCAATTAAAATCAACATGGATTTACCTATCACCACCATCCAACTACAAAACGAATTAGACCTTGTCTTGGCCTACAAACGGGCCATGCAACTGTCTGAGTTTTCGGGTTTCACGATGGCGGCACAAACCAAGTTTGCAACGGCTGTTTCTGAGATTTGCCGCAACGTAGTGGAGCACGTGGGTGAAGGCACCATTTGCTTTACCTTAGTTGAGAATTCCGGCTATTTTCTTCTAGAAGCTTTGGTAACGGATCTGGGGCGGGGCATTGTAGATCCGCAGAAATTTTTGAAAGAAGACTTTGCTTCTAGCAGTAACAAGGGCCAAGGTTTGTCTAGCTCGCGCAAGCTGGTAGATCATTTCCAGCTGGAAAGCGATGCGGATAAAGGCACCCGGGTGCGGCTGCAAAAAAGAATTCCGGCCAACCATCCGCCGCTCAACAAAAACATTGTACAGGGTTGGAAAGATTTCTTTACGAACGAGACAGAAATATCGCCATACGCTGAGATAAAGCAGCAAAACATGCAGCTTATGGAGGTCATGGAGCAGCTGCGCGTAAGAACCATGGAGGCCGAATTTCAGCTGCAGGAAATCCAGAACCTTAACCAAGAATTGCAAACATCTAACTATGAAATTAACGCCCTGCTGCTAGAAAGAGAAGAAAGAACCCTGCAGTTAGAGCAAGTTAACAAGACGTTAGATGACTTTGCCCACACCGTTACCCACGACTTAAAAGCGCCGCTGCACAATATTAGAGGCCTTTCTGAGGCCTTAACCGATTTTATAGAAGAAGACAGCGTAGAAGAAGCGCACGCCATTCTGCCCATGATTCAGTTGCAGATAAAGCGCATGGAGCACCTCATTAGAGACGTGCTGGCATATTCTTTAACTGGCCGCCAGAAAATAGTCAAAAAACCCATTGCTCTGGACCATCTCTTAAAGGAAATGCTGGCCACTTTGCCTATTCCGGATAAAATGCAAGTTCTTTTCCCGGAAGGATTACCGGTTATTGATGCCGAGGAAATTTACCTGCAGCAGATTTTCAGCAACCTGCTCAGTAATGCCTTCAAATACCATGACCGCCCAGATGGTAAAATTTGGGTAGATGTAAAGCCGCTGCAAGATATGTGGGAGTTTACCGTAGCCGATGACGGACCCGGCAT
The DNA here is from genome assembly GCA_038241905.1 of Cytophagales bacterium. Taxonomy (GTDB): domain Bacteria; phylum Bacteroidota; class Bacteroidia; order Cytophagales; family Hymenobacteraceae; genus Nibribacter. The sequence goes on from JBBSSO010000080.1 coordinate 5,788, forward strand.
TCCGGAAGAAGATCAGGAAAAGGTATTTGGATTATTTGAAACCACCAGCGATGTAAATCACCCTGATAGTACGGGCATCGGGTTGGCCTTGGTCCGGAAAATTGTAGAGGAAAAAGCCGGCAAAGCTTGGGTGCATTCTAAAGGCAGGGGAACAACCATTCATTTTACCTGGCCGCGCTGAATTTAAGAGAGGCTTGTTTTTAAAAACGTACTCTTTAGGTTTTTTTATTGGTTGCTGTAATACTGGTCCATGATGTCTTTCAAATCAGACTCGGTCAGTGATTTGGAGAAATGTTTCTTTACGTATTCGTAAGATTTTAGGCGTTCAAGGTCATAAAAGCTAGCCGATGAGGTAAGCATTAAGATAAGCATGCGGCCATTTTCTGCAAAACTATGCTTGTGGTACTCATCAAGAAAACTAAAACCATCCATCACCGGCATTTTAATATCTAAGAAAATAAGATCCGGCGATTTCTCCTCTGTCCCATCTTCGTTGGCGACTTGTAAATATTCCAAGGCCTCAGCTCCGTTCTTTTTCACCAATACTTCTTTGGCCGCGCCTGATTTCAGTAATAGCCGCTTGTTGACAAAATTAGTGGTGTCATCATCATCCACCAACATTATTAAGTCTAGCGGCTCATATTTAGTTTTCATACAATGGCATATTATAAAATAAAGGAAGCTTATACCTCCTAGAGTATATAGTTTACAAATATAGAAAAAACTTAGTTCAAACTTTTTAGCACTTTGCAAATATAAAATTGTTATCGAGGCAATATAGAATAGCAAAATTCGTCTATTTTTGCCGTTATTCGGGGTACGTTTTATCTTGTTTCATGCAGGCAGGTAGGGTATTTTGGACTTTAGCTTTCTGGGTGAGGTACTTGATTTCGGATTTAACACTCTGTCACCTAGTTGCGTAAGTAGGACAAAGATTGTTTTAGAATAAATTAGCTTTTTCTTAAAAAGCCTAAGAATTAGTCTGGAAATTTTACCATTTATTGACCAAAGTATATGGCCGTTAATCTACAGCAAATAAGCGCCCGCCTAAACTTTTACATGCGGATAAAGGAGTTAGATCTTTACCAGTTAAGCGTGTTAACCGCCACAGAACCAGCTTTGGTGGGCTGCATTGTGCAGGGGCAAGAATACGCAATGGATGATTTATTGGCGTTTCTGAAAAAACTGCCGGATTTAAATTCCAGATGGGTTATTTATGGCGAGGGTAACGTTTTTAAAACCAACAGCCCAGACCAAAACCCTGAGGAAAGCCTAAAGAAAGACCGAGCCGCTTACCTAGCCGACATGCAGTTGCTTCTGCAAGAGTTGGAAACATTGGAGAAACAGAAAAGTGAGCAAACCAACCTCAACCAGCTGCGCGACAAAATCAGGGACCAGACCAAGGATATCTAAAAACCTGCTTTAGGCCTATTTTTTGGAAAACTGGTTTAGCTGCTACCCAATACCATCGGCTTTGAAAAATTTCTGAATTTAAGGCCTTGCACAACTTATTTTAATACTGACAAGTACACTATTTTCAAGTACACTATTTTATTAAAGTGCCAGCACGCTGCTGCTTTGCTCCTACATTGGCCTAAAGAAGAGGCGTCTTTGCCCAAGTAAAGTTTATTTAGCTTGGCAAGATTTTTGCATTTACCGCAGAGTA
>JBBSSO010000081.1:0-7314 GCA_038241905.1 Cytophagales bacterium
CAAGAGACAAGCAGGCAAGGAGAAAAGAGTTTTGGCCAAACAAGTAAAAAGTTTTCTGAATGTAATTGGTATTACCCGTCAGCAAGAGATAGGCCAGGGTGCCACCCATCCGCAGGAAAAAATACAAAATAAGAAGAGCTAATAGAAATCCTGGAACGCTATCTAGCAAGTATAATCCTTGGCGTAAAGCGGTAGCCCATCTCCGACGACGATGAAGCGCCAATGCTTTCCCTATGAAATAAGAAATAAGAGAAGCCAGTATAAGTCCCGTGAAACCAATCCAAGCAGAATAATGGAGAGCCTGCGCAATTTTCTGGGTAACGGGGGTAAAATCTCGGAGAGAGTGGCCTAATTGGCCTGAGAGGATTCCTTTCAGCCACAGGTGGTATTGGTTTTCTGTTCCGTTCCAGTTAAGAGTTGGCAAATAATAATTGCCCGGCGATAAAGAAGTTGTCAGCGTTTGCCAAGCAGCGGTGATTGCGCGCGCTTCCTGTTTTAGGCCTAATTTTCCAAAAACAAGCCTAAAACGGTTAGCTCTTTTCTCTCTCTCCTCCGGCGAATCACTTGTAGCCCAAAAATTTAAAAGAGAAAGTGCGGTCTTACGTTCTACTTTTTTCTGCGTATTTCGCCACGTATTTAAGGTAGAATAAAATTGTCTTGTGGGCGCTTCGCCGTGCCACAAGACACTCTGTCGGACCCATGCCTTATCTTCATCTAATGTATTTATTTTTTCAGCTACATGAGCGCCTTTTTGAAGAATGCTTATATAAAAAAAAGGTAAATGAAGATTACGCTGGCGTTTATATTCTTCTTGTATGGCACTAGATTCTTGCGCGGATTGACTGCCGTTTACGCTGACATCCATTTCCTGCATACCTTTTGGCGCATAAAGAGCAGGTAAAAACCTACTTAAGCCAAATACGGCAGAAGCGGTTAGCCATAAAGAAAAAGCCAAACGGGCGCCATAAAAAGTCCATTTGCGCCACTTCATTTTCAGTTTTTTAACTTAAATTTTTGAACATCATAGCCGGGTTTTAAGCTGCTCACGACAGGATTGATGATTTGGGAGGAAATAGCTAATGTGTTGTGTTCAAAATAAAGGAAAATCAGATTACTTTCTGTCTGCATTTGGGCCTGAAATTCCCGCAGAAGGGAGGCCTTTTGAATTAAATTTTCTTCGTCAGCAATTTTTTCTAATAAACGATCAGTGTAAGGGTTTCCGAAGTTTGTAACATTTCTGCCCCCTTCTACCGCCTCAGAAGTGTGCCAAATCGGTATAAAATTGTAAGAAAACGGATTACCTGATAGCGTTCTGATGTAGAGATGGTAATCTCTAGAATTAAGCTTGTCGCTTATTTGGCTGCCTTCAACTCCTTGAATTTGCACCGGTATACCTAGCGCTTTGGCATTTTGCTGAAACAGAAGGGCAAGGTTCTCAAACGCTGCATTGCCGGCCCGGTGCATAATTCTTAAACGCAACTGTGAGGGCACCCCGTCAATGGTTCTGCTCCAACCTTTGTTATTTCGTCGCCAACCCGCTTTTTTCAAAAGCACTTGGGCTTTCTGCGGATCATAAGTCTGCGCTTTTAAAGAAGGGTTGTAAAATGCTTTGTCTTTCGGATGAATAACGCCTGCCGTAGGTGTAGCATAACCACCTTGCACGGTTTTAATTAATTGCGAAACTGGGAGCAAAAGGGCTAAGGCTTGGCGAGTTTCTTTGTCTTGGAGCAAGGGAGAAAATCCATTTATGCCCAGGAAAACCAAATCATACGTAGTCGTTCCGAAGAAGTTGAAACTAGACTTTAACCCTTGATCTTGCTTCATTTCTTGAAAAGAAACCAAGGGAATATTTTCCATTAAATCAACCTGTTTCGCTTTAAGTGCCATTACTGCAGCGGCATCATCGGGTATAATCTGGTAAAGAATTCTTTCAGGTAAAACTTGTAGGGCGGCAGGAGTTGGCTTAACGTTGGCTCCCCACCAATCTTTCTTTTTCTGAAGGAAAACTGCTTGACCACTTTGCCAGGAAACCAATTGATAAGGTCCGCTTCCTTTCACTAACGCCGTGTCTCTGGCAAACGAAGCCTGGTTTAAACGATCAGCCAACTTTTTAAACGCCGGACTGTGCGCCAGTGAGTCTCTTTTGGATTTTACCAAAGCAAAAGGAATTTTCTGAATCAATCCCTCCGGATCAAACTGATAGGAGGGAAACACAAAGAAATCGCCGGTGAGCAAATTCATTTCTGGTGTGTAGCCGCTGCATTCTAACGTAAAATAACTTAATGAATCTGTAGAAAAGTGAATGTCACGGATAAAGCCGTAATGCGCCCGAAAGCGTTCGTTTTCCAACAACGGCCCCTGAACAAGTTTCAGCGAGAAAGCCACGTCTTGGGCCGTAACAGGCTGACCATTATCCCAGCGGGCTTCTGGCCGAATTCTAAACGTAAAGAAAGAAAGAGAATCCTTTCTAGTAACGGTGGGTAACGCAATTGCTAAGAGTGGTTCAACTTTTTCGGTGGAAAGGTTAACCGTCAGCAGGCTTTGGTAAACCAAATTAAGCAATTGAAGGGCATGGGCATTGCCGTAACTTAAAGGATGCAAAGACTCTGGGTCTTGCGCTAACCTTATCCGGACGGTGGGAACAGGAGTAGGCGATGGAGAGCAAGAGCCCAAGACAAGAAAAAGCAATCCAAGACACCACAGGTTTCGTTTTCTCATATATAAGTCGTGCGGACTTGCACATAACCCAATATTACAAAAACTTGCCTGAAATAGCCTTAGATTGCTTTGTTATGATAGATTAAAAAGACGCTCTGGGGTTGAGGCCACCTTCACCTATCACCACGCTTTGCGTAGCTAATCAAGACCTGCTGGGGGGAACAAGTGCTGAAGCGTAGCAAAGCATTATCATTTAAAAACTTCATCCCGCTAAGGATAAAAGTTAAAAAATTTTAGTTTTTGGTATCCCAAGTTCCTGAACCACCATCAATTTCAGGATCGCCAGGTAAAATATCTCCATCTCCACCTCCAACTGTACCGTTACTTGAGTCCGTTGGCGCACTTGAAGACGTGGTCATTGGGCTAACCAATGAAGCATCAGCGTTTTTATTGGTTGCTCCACCAATGTTTAATTGAAGAAGCAGTGCAAGAAGTAATTCTACCATGACTTTTATGATTTAGGATGTATGCAAAGGTGAGCTATCCTGTAGCCAGATAAAAGGAAACAATGCCTTGAAAAATAACTAGAACCTTATAGTAAAAAAGTATAATTAATCTTAGGTCATGATTGAACCCGATGAAATAAAGACTATTTTTATAGAATTGTTGATTTAAAACCGCAGTTAAATAACAAGACTACGCGCGGATTATACAATTTTTTTCACTTATTAGAACTACTATTTTTACAAAATGTAGAAGAAAATGGAAGAACTAAAAAAATTAGTGCAAATAATTCAACGAAGTGGAAAAAAGGAATCTAATCTTTTAGACTTTACTAATAAAAGTCCTTACACAGAATGGCAATTGTATAGTGGCGTAGCCGATGGCTTGATAACTGGCAACCAAGACGCGCACAAAATAATTTATAAAGGAAAAAAAACAGCAAACGGGGTCACCATGCTGAAGCACAGACTCAAAAAAAAGCTACTCAATCAGCTCTTTTTTCTGGATGAAGACATAACTAGTACCAACAAAACCCAAGTTAAAGAACAGGAATGTTTCGCTAAGGTGTACCAAGCCCGGATATTAATAAATAACGGAGCCAATGATTTTGCTCTGCGCATATTACGGCAAGCTTTAGCCACAGCCCACCAATTTGAGTTCTTAGACGTTAATTATCTCTGCCTGCGCTCTCTATTGCACATTTATGCCAACCAAGGGAATACGTTGGAATTTAAGAAAACCAACCAAGAACTGGATGTTGTTTCCCATTCCCTCAAAGGGAGCCAGCAGTCTGAAAGAATGTTTCTAGAGGCTAAAGTAGAACTAAGCCATTCTATTTCATCGCGCAAGCGATATTTGCTTCTGATTGAAGATGTTCTAAAGAAAATGGAGTTGCTCTGGCGCGAACACGAAACGTTTGATACGTTTTACGATTATTACCGTCTATTTATCTGGTCTCAGGAATTGAAAGGCGATTTTAACCGAATTGTAGAAATCACCAACATTTCGCAAGAGCTTTTAGAAACTAATAAAATAAACGCAGAACGGTTCGACCATCGATTTAATAAATTTATTCAGGTATACGCTTACCTCCGCGCGAAGAAATTAGAACAGGGAATTTCTTTGGCAGCCACTTACTTGCCTTCTTTTAACCCCAGCAGTAACAATTGGTTTGCGTTTATGGAAAACTACATCTTGTTGGTGCTCCATGCCCGAAAGTATAAAGTGGCTCATGTATTGATGGACCAAGTATTTTCTAATCCGTCCATTAAGAAAACGAACAAAATGGCGCAGGAACGCTGGTATTTATTTGAGGCCTACCTTCATTTTGTGTCTCCCCAGCCAGAAATTTCCTTTAAATGGCGAGAGTTTTTAGAGAATGTGCCTAGCTATAGCAAGGACAAAGAGGGATACAACGTGGCTATCTTAATTTTGCAAGTGATGTACAGCGTGGGCACGAATGACATTGAGGCCTTAGATTACCGCATGGAAGCACTTAAAAAATATGCCCACAAACACCTAAAAGACAGTTTTAGTGACCGAAGCCGTACGTTTTTTAAACTGTTAGCCATATTAGTAAAAAACGAGTTTAGTTTTGGGCCCGTGCAGAAAAAAGGACAAACCTATTACCAGAAACTATTGCGGTTAAGCCCTCCGGGCGATGCTTACGCCGAGATTGAGATTATCCCGTATGAGCACCTTTGGGAACTGATTTTACAACGGCTCCAGGAAAAAGCACTGCAAAAATAATTTCCTGTTTTAGGCCTGTTTTTGAAAAAACAGGCCTAAAACAGGAAATTGTCTTTAGCAAAATTGATAGAGGTGGCTCCTTAAAATTGAATGCGATAACCCAGGTACGGGAAAATACCCAGCTGATAATATTTTTTGGCTTTGTTTTCCTCTAAGTCCCACCCATAATACAATTCATTTCTGGTATTAATAAAATTGTCAGCCGCAGCAAAGATCCAATGGGTGTTCTTTCTAGTGTTCAATTGATATGAAAACCGAATGTCTGACCTGAAATAATTACGCAATTGCGGCAGGTAGGCGTTCTTAACATCGTAATAAATTACGTTAGAAGACTCATTTATGGTTCTTTCCTCATCAATAGGAATAATGCGTCGGCCGCCAGAATAGTTAATCCGGAGGTCCAGAGAAACTAGATGCTTTCCATCATCGTCTAGCACCATTTCCTTGCCTACCAATACGTTGGAGATAAAGCCAACGCTAAACGTAGTGGGTCTTTCCAAACCATCGCCTCCGGTAAACCAAGACTGCAAAAGCGACAAGTTGCCGAGGGCGTAAAAACCATTTTTCAGGTATCGCTCTGCCGTAAGTTCCAACCCATAATTGCGGCCAGTGCCGCTGCTGACCACACTATCAACGGTGGTGAAAGTATAATCTGTCCCTAAGTTGAGCATAGAAAAAGCTCCTTGACCTTCGCTGCTGCTTACGGGCACGTGGTAATGCTGTTGGTAATATGCTTCGGCTTTTAACCGCCAAGGAGCTTTAAAATTATAGTTATACCCCAAAACTATTTGCCGACTGCGGGTAAAATCTAGTTTATTGTAAGGTTGGCTAAAATCATTTTTTTCTTTGGAGAAGAAAGTGTACTCATAATACACCAAAGGCTGGGTTTGGCTGTGCAGACCCGCGGCTAAGTAAATACGCTGCTTGTCAGTGAGGTAATAATTTACAGAAACCCGTGGCTCTAGCGCCGATTTGCCACCTATAGAAAAGCGCTGGGCATACAACCCGCCTTGAAAGTCTAAATTTGGGCTAACAGTTAATTTGCCCAAAGCAAAACCCTGTAGTAAAACGGCGGAACCCTGTGCGTCTAGCGCGGTAGTATGCAATCCTAAATCTTCTATATACTTGACCTCCAGGTTATTGTAATGCATTTTTTGCCAAGTTAAACCACTTTTAAACAGGAGCTTGGCGCTGGGTTTATAGGTTAAGTTATAGCGCGTAATAAAATGTTGCTCATAATTACGCAGATAGTACTGGAGACGAGAACTTAAATCTTTCCGGAGGATGGCCTTATTGGTGGCTTCTACTTGGCTGCCGGAGGTTGAAACAAGCAGTTCAGAGATGATATTTGACGATAAAGAATAGGTGTGCTTCAGCCCAAACGCATACATCTGGTTGTCTAGCGTAGGTTCTATTTTAAACTGCACCTTACCCCAGTTGGCAGTATCTGCTTCGGTTTCGATGACGGAGATATGGCTGCTGCCCCCAATTCCCCAGGCTGTAAATTTGCCCGCTTTGGGCGTTGGTAACTCTAATTTAAAAGACCCATCTTGAAACTGCGGAAGTCCATCATAGCCAGTTTCTACCCCCAATTTTTTCAAGGGTTGAAAGGTAAATAAACGAATACTGCCCAAATATGAACCTCCCCATTTTTTTACCAGCGGACCTTCAGAGACAACTTCTAATCCGTTTAATCCCAGCTGAACAGAGTTCTCTATTTTTTTTGGGTTGCCGGTCCTAAGTTGCACGTCCATGACCGCTCCAATTCGGTTGCCGTATTCTGCGGGGAAGGCGCCGGTTAGAAAATCTGAGTTGGCTAAAAGGTTGTTGTTAAGCAGGCTAAAAGCCCCACCGCTGTTGGGTGTAAAGGTAAAATGGTTAGGGTTCGGAATTTCCACTCCTTCTAACCGCCAAAGAACTCCTAGGGGAGAATTTCCTCTCACAATTAAATCATTACGCTGATCAGATGCGCTCAAAACTCCCGCATAATTAGCGGCCATGCGACTAGGATCTTGTCTAGAACCAGCAAATCGATTAATCTCATCGGCCCGTAGCGGATGCACGCTAGAAAAAATTAAGGCGTTCTGGGCTAATGATTTATCTGCTTCTGCTAAAATGAGTACTTCAGCATATGGCTCAAAACTTTCTGCCAGATGGATGGGTACCATTGTTTCTTTCCCAGACACTACCTGAATATTAGAAAGAGCGGTTTCTTGATACCCAACGTATGTCACTTTTATACTGTGGCGGCCAATTGAAATTTCCTCTAGGGCAAACGAGCCATCAGTTCCGGTACTAACGGCCCGCATCGGTTCTTCAGAAATAAGGATAACCGTGGCACCTTCCAAGGGCGTTTTTAGGACTTCATCTAATACAATGCCCCTTAACGTTTGGGTAAAGGGC
>JBBSSO010000082.1:0-7313 GCA_038241905.1 Cytophagales bacterium
ATTCATTCTTACAATTTTTATTTTTTTATGAAAACAGGAACTGTCAAATTCTTCAATGACTCCAAAGGTTATGGATTTATTACGGAAGAGGCCACCAACGAAGATTTTTTTGTGCACATTACCGGCCTTAACGGCGTGCAGCTGCAACAGCACGACAAAGTGGAGTTTGATACCAAAGAAGGCAAAAAAGGCATTAACGCCGTAAACGTGAAGAAACTCTAAGCGCTTGTTTAAATTTTAGGTTTGCTAGCCACAAAGACGAAGGCAGGTTCTTCCGATAGACATTTGCAGCATAAAGCTAAAGATTAAACAAACTCTAAGCACCTCTACTAACAACATACCCATTCAGTACCCCAGTTAAAAGCTCCTCTTTCAGGGGCTTTTTTCGTTTTGGTGCTGTTCTTGTACCTGCGGCGGCGTACCTTTCGGTATCGTTAATTTTCTGCGCTGTTATGGCCAAACTCCTCACGCTTATCCGGTTTCCCAACCTGCTTATCATGCTGCTGACGCAGGTGCTGGTGCGGGCGTTTTTGGTATTTCCGGATAGAACGCTGGGGCAACTCTTTTCTTGGAGATTTTATGTGCTTTTGCTGGCTACGCTTTGTGTGGCGGCGGCGGGCTACATCATCAATGATTATTATGACCTTAAAATAGACCGAATTAACAAGCCAGAGCGTATTGTGCTGGGCAAAGGGCTAACACGCCGCAAGGCCATGATGGTGCACTTGTACCTGTCGTTGCTGGGCGTGGCGTTGGGTGCCGCGCTGGGCTGGCGCATTGGCTTGGTTATGGCGGGCGCAGCGCTGCTGCTTTGGGGGTATTCGGCTAGGTTCAAGAAATTACCGCTGGTTGGCAACCTCACCATCGCGCTCCTTGCAGCGGCTATGGTGTTGGTGGTGCCTTTGCAGGCGGGTCAGCCGTCCAAAGCCGCTTGGGCTTACGGCGTTTTCGCGTTCCTCATCACCCTCATCCGCGAAATTATTAAAGACGTAGAAGACGAGGAAGGCGATGCTACTTTCCGGTGCCGCACGCTGCCCATTGTATTGGGTCTGCTTAAAACCAAATGGGTAGTGTACGGCGTGCTGGTCTTGTTTCTGCTGTTTACAACGATGGTTTTGCTTGACCAATGGCAAAATACGTGGTTTGTGACGTATCTAATTATTGCGGTAGTTTTGCCCACGCTGTTGTTTTGGTACCAACTTCTGCCCGCAGATACCAAGCGCGAATTTGCCCGCCTCAGTTGGTTTTGCAAGGCAATAATGCTGACCGGAATCTGTTCTATGAGCGTGCTATAACCTTGTTTTAAACAAGCTGTTTTAGGCCTCTTTTTGAAAAAACAGGCCTAAAACAACCCATATCTGTGTAACTTTGACTATGCTGTCTTTACAAGTAACAAAGAGATTTTTGAGCGTGTGGTTGCTGCTGGTAGGCTTTTCTGCCTCGGCTCAGACTTCTGGCCTAGCCCTTGGTGCTTGGCAAGTGCACGTGCCCAATAACCGGGCGGTAGCCGTTGCCGAAACCCCAACATCAGTCTATACGGCTACCCAAAACGGACTTTTCCGCTACTTGAAAGAAGACAATGCCCTGCAAGTTTTGTCTCGGAACGATGGTTTTTCTGACGTCGGTATTAAAACCTTGCGCTATGATTCTGCCTCGGCTTCGCTGCTTATTGCCTATGAAAATACCAACTTAGATTTGCTCCGCGATGGTACCGTAACCAACCTGACGGAATTATTGCGCAAATCCATGCCCGGCGTTAAAACCATTTACCATCTCAACACGCATAACAAGCGCGCCTACCTCGCCACGTCGTTTGGGCTGGTGGTGCTTGATTTAGTCAAGAAGGATGTAAAAGATACCTACAGCAACTTGGGTCCGCAGGGTGAGCCCGTGCAAGTTTATTCCTCCACAGTTTTAGGTGATAGTCTGTACATCGCCTCTTCTAGAGGCATGATGGCCGCGCATTTAGCTAACCCCAATCTACTTGATTTTAAAAGCTGGCGCCGGTTTGGCCCTGCCGATGGCCTGCCCAATACCAATAACCCAGACAGTTATAAAACCTTAGCCACGTTCAACAATGACGTTTTTCTGGGGATAAACGGCGTGGGCATTTACCGGTTTACCGGTTCTACATGGGTGCCGGCCGCCTTCAATCTAAACAACCCCACCTTTAAAGCCATGGAAACCAACGGGCGGCGGCTGGTTGTTACAGGTCCATCAGAAATACTAGAGGTTAACCTGCAGGGGCAGGCAGCGCGGCAAACAGATCCGTTATTGCAGAATTTATCCATGGCTATTCCTACCGCAAACGGTGGCCAGTGGGTAGCCAGTTTAGACAACGGATTGGTGCGCGTAAAAGGAAATATTGTTGAAGCATTTACGCCCAACGGGCCTGCTTTCGCGGATGTGTTTAGTATTTACGCCGAGGCCGACCGCTACACCGTGCTGGCCGGCGGTTTTGACTTAGGATATTTGCAACGCGGCTCATTAGCGGGCTTTTACCAATACCAAAACGGCCAATGGACTAGTTACAGCAAAAACAGTGGCGGGCAGTTTCCGACCCACGTCATGGATTTGGTAGACGCCATCCGCAACCCAGTAACGGGTAAATTTTACATAGCCAGCTACGGCGGCGGCTTACTGGAATGGGACGGCCTAGACAAAGTAATTCTTTACAATGAAAATAACAGTCCGCTGCTTTCTGCTATTCCGGGAAACCAAGATTTTGTCAGAATCACCAGTTTAGCGGTAGATGAAACGGGCAGTCTCTGGGTGGTCAACCGGAACCAACTTCTCAATGCGCCGGGTTTGTTTGAGCTGAAACCAGATAATACGTGGGTACCGCATCGGCTTAATTATTTACCAGGCAGCATTGCCAGCACTAATTTTGATAAAATAGTGCTAGATGAGTATGGCTATAAGTGGCTTTCTATGAGCGCTAACTACAACCCGGCGGGCATAGTGGTGTATGACAGTGAAAAGAAAACCCATAAATACTTGGGGCTCTCGCAAGGTTTGCCTAATGCGCAGGTCTACAGCATGGCCTTGGACCAAAGTGGCGAGATGTGGATTGGTACCGGCAACGGCGTAGGCGTTTTTTCTACTTCTTCTGATGTATTTTCCACGTCTTTCCCCAGTGCGTACGTGCCTATTTATGAGCGCAGGCCGCTGCTAGAAGGTCAAATTATTCGCTCTATTGCCATAGACGGCGGCAACCGCAAATGGATTGGCACCGATACCGGTCTGTGGCTGTTCAGCGAGACGGGCGAGGAGCTTGTTCATTCTTTTACCACCCGCAACAGTCCGCTACCATCTAACAAGATAATTGACATAGCCATTAACCCCGCCAACGGCGAAGTTATTATTGGCACCGAAGCCGGTTTGGCTGTGTTCCGAGGCACCGGTTCCGTCACCGAAAAAGTAAACGAAAATTGCCTGCAAGTATTTCCGAACCCGGTACGGCCAGGCTTTAGTGGGTCGGTGGGTATTACAGGTTTGCCCAATAACGGCTGGGTTAAAATTACCGATATGGCTGGTATGCTGGTGTTTGAAGGCAAAGCCAACGGCGGCACCTTCGCGTGGAATACCCGCGATTACAACGGCCGCCGGGCTAGCCCCGGCGTGTACTTGGTTTTTGCCACCAACCAAGACGGCTCGGAAACCTGCACCGCCAAAATAGCCGTACAATAAGTTTAGTTACTTCCGATAGTAAGAGCATGTTTAAATTTGTCTTTTGCGCTACAAACAGGCATCAAAATCAAAACTTAAACAAGCTCTAATTTCAGAAAACCGGGCGGCCCCTTTTTTACTTGCCAGATTGTATGCTGATAAAAACCCGTGGCATTGTCCTTAATTTTATCAAGTTCCGGGAGTCGTCTATTATTGTGCGCATTTATACCGAGGAACTGGGCCTGCAAAGCTACGTGGTCAACAGCGTCCGGAAGAAAGGAAGCGCGTCTCGGATTGCCCTGTTTCAGCCCTTTACTTTGCTGGAGATGGTGGTGTATCCTTCGGCCAAAGGAGGGCTTACCCGTATTTCAGAATACAAGTGCAGTTATGCTTTTTCATCGCTGCCCTACGACATCAGAAAAAGTAGCATGACGCTTTTTCTTACCGAAATGGTGGCCAGAACCGTGAAAGAAGAAGAGCAAAACCGCGCTTTGTTTGAGTTTCTGCATGACTCCATGTTGTATTTTGATCAGCAGCAAACCGGCTTCGAAGATTTTCACCTGATCTTTCTAGTTCAGCTGGCCCGTTACCTAGGTTTTGGCATTACATCCGCCGACGATGTAATTAGCCAAGTAGCTTTTGTAACGGGTGGCACTAACCTAGCGGGCTCCAGTCTACTGCAATTACAACGTCTAGAACCATACCTGCAAGACCTGCTGGCGCGAAGTGCGGGCGCGCATTTGCCCAACGGTCGGGTGCGCCGTGAGCTGCTGCACTTACTAGTAAAATACTATCAATTACACGTAGACAAATTGGGCGAAATAAAATCGCTCACGGTGTTGTCTGAGGTATTAAATGAATCCTGAATCGGCGAAGCCGTTTTAGGCCTGTTTTTAGAAAAACAGGCTTAAAACGCAAATGTCTGCCAAGTTTATAGCATAAAAAAGGCCTCTTACATGATAAGAAGCCTTTTTTGGATTATAATGCTAGGGTAGCGTTACCGCCACACATCTATCAATTCAATTCTGAACATGAGTGTTGTATTACCAGGAATTGGGGGACGACCTAAAAGGCCATATGCTAAACGAGACGGAATAAATAATTGAGCCTCTTCTCCTCTTCGCATAAATGGAATTCCTTCATCCCAGCCTTTTATCAATTCGCCATTACCCAGCTTAAATTTTATTGGTTTATGAGGATAAGCAGAATACGTAGATTGAAAAATTTCGGAATTATATAAATAATAACCAACATAATGCGCGATTAATGAATCACCAGAAACAGGGCGCGCTCCATTCCCTTCTTTTATTTTTTTATAATATAAGCCGGAAACTGTTTTGACAGTATCTCTAATATCATGGAGTTTCATATATTCCTGAATCATGTCATCTTCCCTTTTCGCCTGTGCCTCATGGTCAAAATTAGCGTATGGATCATACGGGTCTTTGTCTTCGCAAGAGGTATTGACGGTAAGCAAAAAGCAAACAGCCAGTATCCAACATAAAATGGTTCCTTTCCTTCCTAATTGGGGCATGTGGGGTAATTTAAGCGTAAGAAAACTAGTTGACTTCTTCTACTTCAATGTCAAAGCGAAGTACAGAATTGGCGGGTAAATCGGCGCTCATGGGCACCGGTCCATAGCCTAACGAAGACGGGATAAGGATAATTCCTTTGCTGCCTTTGTTAAAATGCTTGATGCCATCTTCCCAACCTTTAATTACCTGATTTTGGCCAAGTGGGAAATTGATGGCCTTGCCGCCGTTAGATTTGTCAGATGAGTCAAACTCATTGCCGTTCAGCAAAGAACCTTTGTATTTTACGCTCACCGTGTTGCCGTCTTTGGCATTGGCGCCCGTGCCGGGTGTGGTGATAGCGTAGTACACGCCAGAATCTGTTTTCTGCATGTTCAGGTTGTTCTTTTTGATGTACTCCTGAATCTTGGCTTCATCAAGCGGACGTTGCTTTATAGAACGCGCCTCCAATTCTTTCTGGCGTTCTGCCATAATGCGGGGCTGGTCGGCCATGGCTTCTTCCTGGGTTTTCAGGTCTAAGGCCTTCACGTAGAACGTAAGTTGGCTTCCTTTTTCAATAAATTTAGGCATTTGATCTGCCGGTGCATTCTTGAAAAGCGAATCTGCGCTTACTTTAAAAACGGCGCTATCGCCTTTTTCTAGCATTAAAAAAGCTGCATCTAAACCGCCTTGGCCGTTACCGGTAGCCAATGGAATAATGGTAGGAGCTGCTTGGTCTTTGGTGTTGAAAATTACGGAATCTTTGCTGTTGCGGTATTCCAGTTGCAGGTACATGAACTTGCCAATTTTGGCAGAGTCTAGCGCTGGCGCTTGTTTTACTTCATATTTCCCGTCTTTGTTAACCGCGTATAGTTTGTATTCTACGCCGGAAGGAAGTTTTACAAACTCATCCTTGCCAAAGTTTTTGCAAGAAGTAGAAAAAAGGGCTACTGCCAAGGCAGGCAGCAGGTACAGTGATTTTTTGAACATCAGGTTTAAATTAATAATAGTTTTATGTGGATTTTAGTTTTTAAGCTGAGCGGAATAAAGCGGTAAAAGAGCAGCAAATTTCTCAATAGTATCTTGCAGAGAAAGGTAAGAAATGCCGCCAGCGGCGTTCTTGTGGCCACCGCCGTCAAAATGCTGGCGCGCGAATTCATTCACGGAAATATCACCTACAGAGCGGAAAGAGATTTTAACGGCTTCGGAGCGGTCAATAAACAGGGCCGCAAACCGGACGCCTTCAATAGAAAGGGCAAAGTTTACCAAGCCTTCGGTATCGCCGGTTTGGGAGTTGTATTGTTTCAGTTCCTGCGGTGTAACGGCAATAAAGGCAGTATGGTATTCTTGCACCACTACTAATTTCTCTTTGAGCACGTAGCCCAAAAAGCGAAGCCGTTCTTCAGAATAGCTGTCATAGATGTTGCGGTGCACTTTGCAGATGTCAATGCCAGTCTGGAGCAGGTCGGCAACAATAAGATGCACGTTGCGGGTGGTGCTACCATGCCGGAAAGAACCGGTATCGGTTACAATGCCTGCGTAAAGTGCTTCGCCAATACCTGCATCTATTAAATGTTCATCGCCTAGCGCCCTAATTACTTCAAACACCAGTTCAGCTGTGGCGGCTGCGTTGGTGTTGGAGAATTCAATGTCCGCAAAATCATCTGGCTGCAAGTGATGGTCAATGAGCACTTTGGTAGCAGTGGCCTGCTGAATGTAGTGGCCCAGTTCATTAATGCGGCCCAGATGGTTAAAGTCTAAGCAGAAAATAACGTCTGCTTCTTGAATAATGGCTTGGGCCTGGGCATCGGTTTTAGAATTGTACACCAAAACCTCCTCGTTGCCGCTCATCCAGTTCAGGAAAGAGGGGTAATCTGAGGGGGTAATGACCTGTACCAGGTGCCCTTTTTTCTTCAGGTAGCCGGCTAAACCCAGAGAAGAACCCAAAGCATCAGCATCAGGTTTATGATGCGTCGTGATCATGATCTTCCTGGGAGTTGCCAGAAGCTCCCGTAGTGCGTTAATTTGCTGCATTGTATCCTCTCAGTCCGCCAAAAAAAAAGCGGGAACAAGACGCAAAATTCCGAAGAAATAACCGACAAAACAAATTATTTGAATTGCTGCGCAGAACAC
>JBBSSO010000083.1:0-7303 GCA_038241905.1 Cytophagales bacterium
AAAATGGAAAAGTTTGAAGTACTGCAATCCACGGGAGTTCCGTTGCCGATTGAAAATATAGACACTGACCAGATTATTCCGGCCCGCTTTTTAAAAGCTACGTCGCGCGAAGGGTTTGGAGAAAATTTATTTAGAGACTGGCGCTTTGACAACGCCGGCCAGCCCAAGCCTGATTTTGTTTTAAACGACAGCCGGTACAACGGTAGAATTCTGGTGGCGGGCAATAACTTTGGGTGCGGTTCTAGCCGGGAGCATGCTGCGTGGGCCATTCATGATGCCGGTTTTAAAGTAGTAATTTCCAGCTTCTTCGCTGATATTTTTAGAGGGAATGCGCTCAACAACGGCCTTTTGCCCCTGCAAGTAACCGATGAAGTGTTGGCTAGGTTGTTGGCCCAAATAGAATTAGATCCGCAGACTACCTTGGTGGTTAATTTGGTAAATCAAGAACTGGAAGTGCCGGTGTGGGAAGAAAAAATATCGTTTGAAATTGACGGTTACAAAAAAGAATGCATGATTAATGGCTACGATGATATTGACTTTTTAGTCAACCAGAAGCAAGCCATTGAACACTATGAAAACAACCGACCATGGGCATATTAAGTAAAAAAATAGCTGTTTTACCCGGCGACGGCATCGGTCCGGAAGTCTGTACCGAAGCGTTGAAAGTATTAGAAGCCGTTTCTGTCCGGTTTGGGCACCACTTTGAGCTGGACACGCAATTGATGGGCGCTTGCGCCATTGATGCCACCGGCGATCCGCTACCGGAAGCAACCTTGCAAGCTTGCTTTAAAGCCGATGCAATTTTGTTAGGCGCCATCGGTGATCCTAAATATGACAACAATCCGGCGGCGAAAGTACGTCCTGAACAAGGACTGCTGCGTCTGCGCAAAGCCTTGGGGCTGTTTGCTAATATTAGGCCAGTGGCCGCTTATGAGGTGCTATTGGACCATTCGCCTTTGAAAGCCGACCGCATTGCAGGCGTAGACATGGTGATTTACCGCGAGCTGACCGGTGGCATTTACTTTGGCGAAAAAGGCCGCACCAAAGACGGCGCTTTTGACAACTGCTTTTACGCTAAAGAAGAAATTGTCCGGATTACGCAATTGGCTTTTAAAGCCGCTGCTACCCGCCGCCATAAATTAACGTTGGTAGACAAAGCCAACGTGCTGGAAACGTCTCGGTTGTGGCGCGAAGTAGTGCAAGAAATTGCTCCAGAGTATCCAGACGTGGCGGTAGACTATCTTTTCGTGGACAATGCCGCCATGCAAATGATCTTAAACCCCAGACAGTTTGACGTGATTTTAACAGAAAACATGTTCGGAGACATTATCTCAGACGAGGCTTCCGTGATTGCCGGTTCCTTGGGTTTGCTGCCTTCTGCCTCCATTGGCGAAACGGCGGCCTTGTTTGAACCTATCCACGGGTCCTTCCCGCAAGGGAAAGGTTTGGGCATTGCCAATCCCATTGCTACCATACTTTCAGTGGGGATGATGTTAGAACATTTCGGGTTGCAGAAAGAAGCCCATTTGGTGAGGGAAGCGGTGGATTACGCCTTAGAGAAAAAAGTGCTGACTCCGGAATTGAACAGCGACCATCCGTTTACGACCGAGCAAGTAGGTAATTTTATAGCTGATTACGTGCAAGAAGGAGGCGAGTGTTTCCGGCATTTAAAGAACGTAGAAGCCGGGCTAAGCACCATTATTTAAGCCTGTTTTCGGCTTGTTTTTCCAAAAACAGGCCTAAAACGCAAATAAAATTAAATCGGTTTTCGGCTTAATTTCCGAAAAACAACTTAAAAACGCATCACCAAAAAGTCCCTCTCCGTGGGGGAGGGGTTGGGGTGGGGCCACTACAACATGAGTTTAAATAAATACAGCAGCATTTACACCAAAGACGATAGCCTACCGGCCGCTCAGGCCATGTTAATTGGCTCTGGTTTGTCAGAAGATGATTTGCGGAAACCATTTGTGGGCATTTGCTCCACCGGTTTTGACGGCAACACCTGCAACATGCACCTCAATGATTTGGCCGATGTAGTCAAAGAAGGCGTACAGGAGCAGGGTTTGGTGGGCCTTCGGTTTAATACCATTGGCGTGAGCGATGGCATTACCAACGGCAACGCGGGCATGCGCTATTCTTTAGTCTCCAGAGAAATAATCGCTGATTCCATTGAAGCCATGGCTGGCGCCCATTATTATGATGCCTTGGCCTGCGTGGTGGGTTGCGATAAAAACATGCCTGGCGCCCTAATGGCGATGGCGCGCTTAAACCGCCCCAGCCTAATGGTGTACGGCGGTACTATTAAAGGCGGAAATTTTAAAGGCCAGAAACTAAACATTGTTTCCTGCTTTGAAGCGTACGGCCAGAAACTGAACGGTAATATTTCTGAGGAAGATTACCGGGGCATTATAAACAATGCTTGTCCGGGTCCGGGCGCGTGCGGTGGCATGTACACGGCTAACACCATGGCCTCCGCCGCCGAAGCGTTAGGGATGTCGGTGCCGTATTCGTCTTCCTCCGTGGCCGTGGGCCAAGAAAAGCAAGATGAGTGCCAATCCACAGGCCAGTACCTGCGCAACTTGTTGGAGAAAGACATTAAACCGCGCGATATTTTAACCCGCGCCGCTTTTGAAAACGCCATGGTAATGATTACCGTCCTGGGCGGTTCAACCAACGCGGTCATTCACTTAATTGCCATCGCGCACGCGGCAGGAGTTACCTTAACCCTAGAAGATTTTCAGGCAGTAAGTAACCGCGTACCGTTTTTGGCAGATTTAAAGCCCAGCGGCAAATACCTCATGGAAGACTTAGCTGCCATTGGCGGGGTTCCGGCAGTGATGAAAACGTTGCTGAACGAAGGCTACCTGAACGGCGATTTACTAACTGTTACCGGCAAAACCATCGCTGAAAACCTGGCTGATGTGAAGCCATTGGGCGTCGAGCAAGATTTGCTCCGGCCTTTTAATAATCCCATGAAAGGCGATGGCCACATTCAGGTATTGTACGGTAATTTAGCCTTGAAAGGCGCTGTGGCCAAAATAACTGGCAAAGAAGGCCTGCGGTTTGAAGGTCCGGCGGTGGTTTTTGACTCTGAGGAAGAATTGAACGAAGGCATCCCGCTGGGTAAAGTAAAACCCGGCCACGTCGTCGTCATTCGGTACGTGGGCCCCAAAGGCGGACCGGGCATGCCCGAGATGCTCAAGCCCACATCAGCCATTATTGGCGCTGGATTGGGGGCCTCGGTGGCGCTCATTACCGATGGCCGTTTTTCTGGCGGTACGCATGGCTTTGTAATCGGCCACGTAACCCCAGAGGCATATGACGGCGGTACCATTGCACTGGTGCAAAACGATGATTGGATTGTTTTAGACGCCGCTCAAAACATTATCCAACTGAACGTGGATGAAGAGGAATTAACCCTCCGCCGCCAACAGTGGCAAAGACCACAACCCAACGCCACGCAAGGGGTGTTGCTCAAATATTTAAGAACGGTAAGTGATGCCAGCCACGGCTGCGTAACTGATTTAGCAGAAGAAGCCTATGTTAACGCAAGAGAAACAAGCCCCAACCACGCCTGAAACTGGCGCTCAAATTAGCGGCAGTCAAGCCCTTTTACAAGCCCTAGTTGTTGAGGGCGTAGATACCATTTTCGGTTACCCGGGTGGAGCCATTATGCCCATCTATGATGCGCTCTATGACTTTGAAGGCGAACTGAAGCACGTGCTGGTTCGGCACGAGCAAGGTGGTATTCATGCTGGTCAAGGGTACGCCCGTGCATCTGGGAAAGTGGGTGTGGTGTTTGCCACCAGCGGTCCGGGAGCCACTAATTTAGTAACCGGCCTTGCCGATGCTCAGATTGATTCCACGCCCTTGGTGTGTATTACGGGTCAAGTTTTTGCGCATTTGTTAGGCACCGATGCTTTTCAAGAAGCAGACGTAATTGGCATCACCACGCCGGTAACCAAATGGAACTACCAGGTTACCGATGCCACTGAGATTCCGGAAGTATTGGCCAAGGCGTTCTACATCGCGCGCAGCGGACGGCCTGGCCCGGTATTGATTGACATTACCAAAAACGCCCAGCTGCAGAAATTTGATTTCCCAGGCTACACAACCTGTGACCATATCCGTAGCTACCGGCCCAAGCCGATTGTGCGCAAAGAATACATCAGGGCCGCGGCTGAACTGATCAACAAAGCCAAAAAACCCTTCGTGCTGTGGGGCCAAGGCGTAATTTTAGGCGCGGCAGAGCAAGAGTTCAAGGAGTTTCTGGAAAAATCTGGCATTCCGGCCGCTTGGACTATTATGGGAGCGGGCGCATTGCCTACCGATCATCCGCAGAATGTGGGTATGTTGGGCATGCACGGCAATTACGGACCAAACGTAATGACCAATGAGTGCGATGTTTTAATTGCCATTGGCATGCGCTTTGATGACCGCGTAACTGGTCGCTTAGATAAATACGCCAAGCAAGCGCAAGTAGTGCACCTGGACATTGACCCCGCTGAGATTGACAAAAACGTAAAAGCCAACGTGCCGGTGTGGGGCGACTGCAAAGAAACCTTGCCGCTGCTAACCCAACTGGTAGAAGCCAAAAAACATACCGAGTGGCTGGCCAAATTCAGAGAGTTTGAGCAAAAGGAAATTGACGTGGTGATTCGGGAAGAACTGTTCCCGACTACCGAAGAAATGACCATGGGCGAAGTAATTCAGCAGTTAAACGAGCTCACCAAAGGCGAAGCAATTATTGTAACCGATGTGGGCCAACACCAAATGGTGGCCTGCCGTTACGCCAAATTGAACAACACCCGCAGCAACATTACCAGCGGCGGATTGGGCACCATGGGTTTTGCTTTGCCCGCAGCTATTGGGGCCAAATATGGCGCACCAGATAGAACCGTGGTAGCAGTAATTGGCGACGGCGGCGTGCAAATGACCATCCAAGAACTGGGTACCATTATGCAAACCGGCACTGACGTTAAAATTCTGATCCTGAACAACCATTTCTTGGGCATGGTGCGCCAGTGGCAAGAACTGTTTCATGCGCGGCGCTACTCGTTTGTAGATATTGATAGCCCAGATTATGTGATGGTGGCCAAGGCTTACGGCATTGCCGGCCGCAGCGTGAACCAACGGGAAGGCCTCGGCGCAGCCCTAAAAGAAATGCTAGACCACAAAGGATCTTTCTTGTTAGAAGTTATGGTGACCAAAGAAAACAACGTGTTCCCGATGGTACCGCAGGGCTGTAGCGTAAGTGAGATTAGATTGAGTTAACCTCGCTAAAAAAAGAAAATATGAGTGAGCAACCAAACCTAGAAAAGCAAGAGTTTAACATTACGGTGTATGCCGAGAACCACATTGGGTTACTCAACCGCGTCGCCCTTGTGTTCTCGCGCCGCAAAATAAACATTGAGAGCCTGAACACCTCGCCCTCAGAAATTGAAGGCATCCACCGCTTTAACATCGTCATTTACGTGACGGAGGAAGTGGTGAGCAAAATTGCCAAGCAGATTGAGAAGCAGGTAGAGGTTATAAAAGTCTATTTCAATACCAACGATGACATTATTTGGCAAGAAATGGCGCTTTATAAAGTACCGACGGATGTGATTGCCGAAAAAGCCAAGGTAGAACGCTTGCTCCGCGAAAACGGCGCTCGCGTGGTGGTGATTAGAAAAGACTACACCGTTTTTGAAACCACCGGCCACCGCGAAGAAACTGACAACTTAATTAAAGTGCTGCAACCGTACGGCCTCATTGAATTCGTGCGGAGCGCGCGAATCGCTATTATCAAAGCCAGCGACGGTTTCAACCGCAAACTCAGAGAATTTGAGCGCGCCGAGCCAGGACATGATGTTGTGGAAAACGAATTTTTAGACCGAAGAGGGAAAGTGTTTAGCATGTAGCCCCACCCCAACCCCTCCCCAACGGAGAGGGGCATTGAAACGGAACGTTTTGGGCCTGATTTGCGAAAAGGAGGCCGGAAACAGGGGAACGTAAATGCTATTGCTGTTCCCACTACTGTTCGGGAGTTCTACTCTCGAACCAAACTGCAAGGGAGTTCTACTCCCAAGTATCTGCTGGAAAGTTGCAGAAGAAGGGGAGTAGAACTCCCCAAAATTAAACTTCCGGAGTAGAACTCCGAAAGAGCGAGTGCGAGTTAAGAGATTCTGTTTTAAGCCTAATTTTCAAAAAAGAGGCCTAAAACAGAGTATCGCAAAACTCCCCTCTCCACTGGAGAGGAGTTGGGGGTGAGGTTTCACTTCCAAATCAAAAAATAATTAACTTTTAACCTTTCATAACCCATAGTAAAATGGCAAAGATCAATTTCGGCGGAGTAGAAGAAACCGTTGTAACCCGCGAAGAATATCCCTTAGAAAAAGCCCTTGAAACATTAAAGGACGAAGTAATTGCTGTCATCGGTTACGGTGTACAAGGTCCCGGCCAAGCCCTAAACATGCGCGACAATGGCTTTAACGTAATTGTAGGTCAGCGCGCAGATTCTCCCTCTTGGGACCGCGCCAAAAAAGACGGTTTTGTAGAAGGCGAAAGCTTGTTTTCTATTGAAGAAGCCGCCGACCGCGGAACCATTATCTGCAACTTACTTTCAGATGCCGGCCAGATTGCCGTTTGGCCAACCCTCAAAGAAAGATTGACTGCTGGCAAAACCCTGTATTTTTCGCACGGCTTCGGCATCACCTTTAAAGAACAAACCAACATTGTGCCTCCGGCCGATGTAGACGTTATTTTAGTTGCTCCCAAAGGCAGCGGCACTAGCTTGCGTCGTTTGTTCCAAGCGGGTGGCGGCTTAAATTCCTCTTTCGCTGTGTTCCAAGATGCAACGGGCCATGCCTATGAAAAAGCCATCGCGATGGGAATTGGCGTAGGTTCTGGCTATTTATTTGAGACCGATTTCAAAAAAGAAGTGTACTCAGACTTAACCGGCGAGCGCGGTGTGTTGATGGGTGCTTTGGCAGGAATCATTGAGGCTCAGTACCAAGTGTTGCGCGAGCGCGGTCACTCTCCGTCTGAAGCTTTTAACGAAACTGTAGAAGAATTAACTCAAAGCTTAGTACCTTTAGTTGGCGAAAACGGCATGGACTGGATGTTCAGCAACTGCTCCGTAACTGCCCAACGCGGCGCTCTAGACTGGAAAGGTAAATTTCGCGAGGCCACTCTACCGGTTTTAAATGACCTGTATGACAGCGTAGCTTCCGGCAAAGAAGCAGAGCGTACCATTCAGCGTGGTTCAACTCCTGGTTACCGTCAAGAGCTAGAAGAAGAGTTGAAAGAAGTGCGCGAATCT
>JBBSSO010000084.1:0-7246 GCA_038241905.1 Cytophagales bacterium
ATCACCAACAACCACTGTTGCGGTTCTAACTTCAAAAGCCGAATGTTATTTAAGCCGATGCCCTCAACACAATTGCCAAATACATAAAGACACGCATATTGGCTTGTTGGTGATAACACCAACAAGGGCGGAGAGAGTAAGGGCGGCGGGCAGAAGGGCGGCGAATAACTAAATATCAGGCAAGTCCAGCCGATATAGAAAGAATAAAAAGTACGTCTGTTTAGGACTGTTTTAGGCTTGTTTTTAGAAAAATAGGCCTAAAACAGTCCGCACCGCTTAGGGGCGGTGCGGGCTGTTTTGTACAGAAAATGGGGCAGTAAACTGCTACATGCCGCCAAACATGCCGCCTTCTTTTTTGGAGTTGTCGCCGTTGGGCATCAAGGCCTGAATGAGTTTTTTAACTGGCATGGACTGGATCCAGACGCGGCCCGTGCCTTGCAAAGTGGCTAAGAAAAGGCCTTCGCCGCCAAAAACCATGGACTTTAGCCCGCCCGATTGCTGGATATCGAAGTTTATGCCGTTTTCATAAGCAACCACGCAGCCGGTGTCTACGCGCAGGGTCTCGTTGTGCAGGTGGCGCTCAATAACGGTGCCGCCCGCGTGGATAAAAGCAAGGCCATCGCCGCTTAGGCGCTGCATGATAAAACCTTCGCCGCCAAAAAAGCCTGCGCCCAGTTTGCGGTTAAAGTGCATTTCTATTTTGGTGCCGAGAGCCGCTGCCAGAAAACCGTCTTTCTGCACAATTAATCCGCGCGGAAACTCAGCCAGATTTACCGGCATAATGGTGCCGGGGTAAGGCGCTGAAAAAGCTACTTTGGCCTTGTTGTAACCGCGTTGAGAAAAGTGGGTCATAAACAGAGATTCACCGGTAATCATGCGACTGCCCATAGAAACCAACTTGCCTAAAAAGCCTTGGTTTGGAGTGGAGCCATCGCCCATTTTGGTCTCAAACTGAATGCCTTCTTCCATGTAAACCATGGCGCCAGCCTCGGCAATAACGGTTTCTTGCGGGTCAAGCTCTACTTCTAGCACCTGAATGTCTGAGCCGAAAATGCGGTAATCAATCTCGTGTGATCTCATATTTTAGGATGGGGTTTATTTTTTCTTGGGTTTTGCCTTGCCTGCTGGGGTAGCAGGTTTTTGGTCTTTCGTGTCATCGGCCTCTTCTGCAGATGGTTTAGTTTTAAAGAATTCTTCTTCGTTTTCCTCCTCGTCAAGGTTTTCCTCCATCGGGAATTCTTCTTCTTCCTGCACTTTCTTCTTGCCTTGGTCGCCTACCAACTTTTTATCGGTCACGTTGCGGTCCAAGAATTTGTTGAGTTGGTCAATGTCAAAGTTAGAGGAAATATCGCCCAGCGGGTTAATCTTAATTTCAAAACCTTCAAGCTCGGGGTGTACGCGGGCTTTTTTATCGGGCTTGTTATCTTTGTTGGGGTCTGTTTTTTTCTTAGCCATGGTAGTTGGGTTAGGTGCAAAAGCCCAAAGTTGATGCTTTAGGCCTGCTTCTACTTCAAACGGATAAGCGCTCAGAAGGATAAGTACAGTTGGCTTTTCCGGTAAGTTTTCCCGCAATTTGAACTACGACTTTAAACTTGTTTTAGGCGTGTTTTTCAGAAAACACGCCTAAAACAGGCCTAGTAAAAAGGGAACCCGACATAGTCTAGTTCCCTTTTTTACTGCGTCTGCAATTAATCTTCTATGCGGGTCACTTTAAACTCTGTCCGGCGGTTGCGCTGGTGTTCTTCCTCGGTTTTGGCGTTTCTAACTACCGGTTGGGTTTCGCCGTAGCCGCGTGCCGCGATGCGGGAGGACGCAATGCCTTTGGAAATGATGTAATCAACGGCAGACTGCGCCCGGCGTTGCGATAGGTCTTGGTTATAACTGTCCTTGCCGCGAGCATCTGTGTGCGAGCTAAGTTCAATGGTTATCCGCGGATTATCTACAAGCGTTTGCACCAATTTATCCAGCTCTAGAGCCGCGTCGGG
The DNA here is from genome assembly GCA_038241905.1 of Cytophagales bacterium. Taxonomy (GTDB): domain Bacteria; phylum Bacteroidota; class Bacteroidia; order Cytophagales; family Hymenobacteraceae; genus Nibribacter. Next base: position 1,986 of record JBBSSO010000084.1, read on the forward strand.
CCGAATATCGGATTTGTCATAATCATAGAAAATATTGTCTACCACGATGGCCTTGTTGCGCACAATTTTGCTTAGTACCAATGAGGTGCTCAGGCGGATTTCCGTGAGCGGTTTGGTCAATTGATTCTGGGGCGGAGTTTTGCCCAAGGTTTGCACCGGCTGGCGGGCAGCAAAATATCCGTTTTGCTCGGCCAACACCGAATATACTTGGGCCGTGTCTAGCGGGAAACTGAACGTACCGTCTGGCCCAGAAACGGTTTCGTTAATTTTATCGCCAGCGGCGTTTTGTAATGTTACCCTAATGTTGGCCATGGTTGTAGTGCCCTGAGTTTTAGCATTACGCTCCAGCACGCGGCCATCTACAAAAAAGTTTACCAGTTTAGGCTGCTCTTTCCGGAAGGAATAAATGTCATCGCCGCCTTGGCCGCCCGGCCGGTTTGAGGCAATAAAGCCCTGGTTTTCGCCGGTTAAGAAGATAGCAAAATCATCTGAAGAGGTATTAATTGGGGAGCCCAAGTTCACGACAGAATCTCCTATTACCTGAAATAAATCTAGCCCGCCCAAGCCGGCGTGTCCATCAGAAGCGAAATACAAAGTGCCATCTTCGGCCACAAACGGGTAAGATTCATTACCCGGCGTGTTGATGGTGGGGCCCAAGTTAACGGGTCTGGAAAAACGGCCGCCAGCGTCTAAGGTAGTGCTCCAGAGGTCATTTCCGCCTTGGCCACCGCGGCGGTTTGAGGAAAAATAAAGAGTACGCCCGTCGGGCGAGAAAGCGGGCGTAGCATCCCAGGCGGCATCATCGTTAATGCTGGTGGGCAGGGTGGGCTCAGACCAGGCGCCAGTTTTTAAGTTAGAAATAAAAAGGTCTACGTTGTTGCGACCGCTTTTTTTGCCGGTGTTGCTGCGGGCAAAAACTATGGTGCGGCCTTGGTTGGTAAAGGCCGGCGAGGCATCATGCCGACCGTCTGCATTTACGGGGCCGGGTACTAATTTCAGCGTTCCAGCGGCGGTATCAGTTACGGCTACCAGGTAAAGGTTCTGGAAGCCTTCGCCGTTGCCCAAGTACGGCGTGGTTTCTAGCGTGGCAGTAACCCACAGATGGCCATCTTGCACCACCGGCGAAAACTCAGAAGCAGCTGTATTAACGGCCACCACAGGTTTTACTACTTGGTAGCTGGGCGTTTTAAGAATTTCGGGGAGAGCTTTTAAGTTGGCTACCTCGCGCTGCGCGGCGGCTATGAAGGTGCGGTTAGAAGCCACGGCCAAGTAACTTTCTAGCTGTTGGCGGGCGGCGTCATAATTGCCGGCGGCTTTTAGGGCCATGCCGTAACGGAAAAGCGTTTCTTCGTTTTTGGCGCCCAGATCAAGGGCAGCTTTGTAATGGTCTGGGGTTTGAGGCAAACGGTTGGAGAGGCGGTAGGCTTCGGCAAGTTTAAAATGAATGGGGCCGAGGTTTTTGCCTTTCTTTAGCGCGGCTTGGTAATGCGCAATGGCGGGTTGGTACTTGCCTTGCGCCACGTCACTATCGCCTTTTTTAACCGAACTCCGGAACGGCCCGCATGAGGTTGCCGTGAGCAGCAGCCCCGCCCACAGAATCAGTAAAATACTATACTTTTGCATCATGCAGGGTAGAATCAGGTAAAAGAATTTGCACTAAAAATACCGCGCTAGCCAAGAATCTTTGGCAGACACGGGCCATTGGGTTTCCAGATCGCCGGTGGTGCCTACTAAGGTATTAAAATAAAGCGAATCAGGCGATAAAGTACCGGCCGTCACTTCTTTTTTTACCTCCGGCATGGGCACCGTGCGGATGCTACCGTCTTCCTGCCGAAAAGCCAACTGCGTGCGGTCAAAGAAACTAACGTTAAATTCTTGCTCCAATTGTCTTAAAAACGTGGTAGAAGAGTCAATAGAGCAGCCGCTGGCCGAGGCCACTTCTTCGTTAGTAGCTAGCAGCAGGAAATGGTGTTCTCTTATTTCAAAAGACGCATGCAGGTTATGGCCGTGGCTGCTCCAAACGGTTATAAAATCCAGCAAGCGCTGGTTTAGTACGGTTTCCTCAGTGGAGGTAAGCGCCCGGTTAAGCTGGTACACCCACATTCTACTATGCGGCGGTAATTGATGAAAGGGTACGTACATTCTATTTTGGATGTTAGTAACTAGACATTAGATACTAGACGTTTTTACGCGGAACAAGGTTAAGTAAACAGTAGATTCAGGGCGTAAAACTCAAGGTTCTCAATAGTTGTTTTAGGCCTATTTTTCGGAAAACAGGCCTAAAACAGCTTTCTGCCCTGTTTTGCCGTCAATCTTTCTGCGTAAGCAGTTTCTTGTAATAGCTACTTTCTCTGCCGCAAGTTTTCAATTCCTCTATTTACAAACGTAAGTTGAAAACTTGCAGCCATGGGTAGCTCCAAGCTGAAAGCTTGAAGCAGAATTAGCGGTCTGTTTTCGGGCTCTTTTTCCAAAAACAGGCCTAAAACAGCTTCTTGCGCGGTGTCTACCTGATACTTATTTACTGCTAACTGCTTAAGCCTTCGGCTTGGGCAATGAGTTCTGCTATGTCAAAAACCTGCACGCTTTCTTCTTTATTTTGGCTTTTTACGCCGTCAGACATCATGGTCATACAAAACGGGCACGCGCTGGCAATAATGGTGGCCCCGGTGCCGATGGCTTCTTCGGCGCGTTCTACGTTAATTTCTTTGGATCCGGGCTCAGCTTCTTTCCACATCTGCGCTCCACCCGCCCCGCAGCAGAGTCCGTTGGCGCGGCTGCGTTTCATTTCTACCAAGTCAGCGTCTAGAGCGGCGAGTACCTCGCGCGGGGCTTCGTAAATATTGTTGGCGCGGCCTAAATAGCAGCTGTCATGAAAAGTAATGCGTTTGCCTTTAAACGCGCCGCCTCCGGCGATGCCCACTTTACCTTCGTTAATTAGGTTTTGTAGAAAGGTAGAGTGGTGAATCACTTCATAATTACCGCCCAACGCCGGATACTCATTTTTAATGGTATTGAAGCAATGCGGACAAGCCGTCACAATGGTTTTGATGCCGTAACCGTCTAACGTGGCAATGTTGGTCATGGCCTGCATCTGGAACAAGAACTCGTTGCCGGCCCGTTTGGCCGGGTCACCGGTGCAAGATTCCTCCAAACCAAGCACGGCGTAACTGGTGCCCACATGCTCTAGAATGCGCACAAAATCGCGGGTTACTTTCTTGTAGCGGTCGTCAAAAGAGCCGGCGCAACCTACCCAAAACAACACTTCCGGCGATTCGCCTTTGGCGGCCAAATCGGCCATAACGGGTACTTGTATCTGTTTTTTCTCTGACATAGAGGTAAAGAGCTAGTTATAAAGGTGCTGGTCTACGGCAATGCGCTAATTTACTTTGCCTGCTGCAAAAGTGCTAATGGGTGTTAGGTTAATTTCTGCTATCGGTAATCAGTAAGGCTTTATTTTTCTTTGGTGTTGACCTTTCTCTGGTTCAAGTTTTCAACTTGGACTCATCAATTTCTGAAGTTTGCCACTTCAGTGAGACCATAGCCTCAAAGTAAGCATTGCTGATCTTTTATTGGTTCTGGTTAAAGCGTAATTGGTACTATGCTATCGGCAGTTATTTCAATTATTTGGTGAAGGTATATCTACATCCAGCGGCCTTATTTGAGGCTATCGCCTCACTAAAGTTTAAAACTTTAGTGCATTTTAGGTCCAAGTTGAAAACTTGAACCAGAGGTAAATAAGAAAGCATTTCCTCGGATGGAATGCCTAATTTTTAGACGTTACAAATAAATCATCGGCCCAGTTAAAGCGGTCACTTGGCGAGAAGGCCCAGGGTGCGCCGTTGTTTTCAATGTTGTTGAACATGGTGTTTAACGCGGCCGGAGCGGCAGCTTCTTCCAGCACCAAATACCGGCGCATGTCCATGATAGAAGACAGTTGGTCAATGTTAACCGGGCAAGCTTCTACGCAGGCGTTGCAAGTGGTGCAGGCCCAAAGTTCCTCGGGGGTAACGTAGCCGCGTAGCAGCGTGCGTTCTTCAGTGGCTGGCACGCGGTCTGACTCGGTAGCATAGTGGGCGGCGTCAAAAATGAGCGGCGACTCGCCTTTTTCTTCCATTCTATCGCGGGTATCCATTACTACCTTGCGGGGCGAAAGCAGTTTGCCGGTTAGGTTGGCGGGGCAAACATCGGTGCAGCGGCCGCACTCGGTGCAAGAGTAAGAATCTAGTAACTGTTTCCAGGTAAGGTCTTCCACGTCATGGGCGCCAAATTTCTGCGGCTCGGTTCCTTCAGGCAGCGGGGGCACCACGTAGCTTGGGTCTAGCATCGCCTTAATTTCATGGGTAATGCTTTCTACGTTGCTAAACTGGCCTTTGGGTTGCAGCTTGGAATAATACACGTTGGGGAAAGCGGTAATAATGTGGAAGTGCTTGCTAGACGGCAGATAGTTCATAAACGCCAAAATACCTACAATGTGAACCCACCAGCCGATGCCGGCAATCAGGCGCAGCGTGTTTTCATCGGCCCCAAATACATCTACCATCCCGGAGGTAACCGGAAACGCTCCTGCCAAGGTGACCCCGTGCAGTTGCGCCAATTTTTGATCGGCGATGTTAAAGGCAAAAAGCGCCACCATGAGCACAATCTCCACCACCAGAATAACGTTGGCATCCATCTTGGGCCAAGCGCGCATTTCAGGACCGTTGTATAGGCGCGGGACTTTGGTAATGTTGCGGCGCACCAGAAAGATGACGCAAGAGATAACCACCAGCAGGCCCAAAATCTCATTGATGGACATTAACACGGTGTAAACCGGCCCCAAAACGCCCAGAATGCGGTGCGTGCCGAAGGTGCCGTCAATCAAAATCTCAATGAGTTCTACGTTAATAACCAGAAAGCCCACGTACACAAAAAGGTGCAAAATGGCAGGCAAGGGGCGCTTAAACATTTTTTGTTGACCAAACGCCACCAGTAAAACCAGCTTCCAGCGCTCGGCGGCATTGCCGGAAATAGTATGGTCGCGGCCCAGGTTAATGTTGCGGAGAATCTTGCGTATCTGCCAAAAAAACAGACCGATACCTAGTAAAGCGACGATGACAAAGGCGATGCTATTGATCACAAGAAGGGCGTTTAGCGTGAGAGACTATTTGTATTACGAACGAATTTAGCAAAGTATTCGGAAACGGGCATAAAAGATTTTTTACGATTATGTTTTGCAAATATGCGGTGGCTGCTTACCTTTGCATACTTTTTAACCAGAACGG
>JBBSSO010000085.1:0-7246 GCA_038241905.1 Cytophagales bacterium
ACCAGCACTTTGCTCACTTTGCCCAAATCTAACTGGTTCCGAACAAGAGAGTGCGCTCGCTGGGTATCAATGACTTCTTGCAGGCGGCGTTTCTTTACTTCTAACGGAATGTCATCCAATAACTTACGAGCGGCTAAAGTGCCGGGGCGTTCTGAGTAAAAGAACATATAGGCGTAATCATACTGCACGTAATCAATCAGAGAAAGCGTGTCTTGGTGTTCTTCTTCGGTTTCTGAACAGAAGCCGGAAATCATATCAGTAGAAATAGCGCATTCTACTCCAAGAATTCGGCGGATGGCGTCTACGCGGTCAATATACCAGGCACGGTCATAAGTGCGGTTCATCAATTCCAGAACCCGTGAATTTCCACTTTGAGCTGGTAAATGGATGTATTTACAGATATTGTCGTACTTTTTCATGGTGTACAACACATCGTCTGTAATGTCTTTGGGGTGAGAAGTAGAAAAACGCACCCGCAGATTTGGGCTAATTAAAGCTACTTTTTCTAGCAGTTGGGCAAAATTTACTTTTTCGGAGCCGTCTTCTGTTTGCCATTTATACGAATCTACATTTTGGCCTAATAGCGTTACCTCTTTATATCCTTGGTTCACTAAATCTTGCGCTTCGCGGATAATAGAGTGCGCATCGCGGCTTCTTTCGCGGCCGCGGGTAAACGGCACTACACAGAAAGAGCACATGTTGTCACAACCGCGCATGATAGATACGAAAGCGCTTACACCGTTGCTGTTCAGCCGTATTGGGTTAATATCGGCGTAAGTTTCTTCGCGCGAAAGGAGCACGTTAACCGCTTTTTGGCCGCCGTCTACTTCACCAATGAGCGAAGGGAGATCGCGGTACGCGTCTGGACCCACTACTAGGTCCACCATTTTCTCTTCTTCCAGCAGGTTTTTCTTTAAGCGTTCGGCCATGCAGCCCAAAACTCCCACCACCAAACCTGGTTTTTTCTTTTTAAGGTGCTGCAGTTGCGTCAGTCTAAACCTAACCGTTTGCTCCGCCTTCTCCCGAATGGAACAGGTGTTCAGTAGGATTAAGTCGGCTTGTAAAACTTCAGAAGTGGTGTCAAAGCCAGCCTCCAGCATAATGGCGGACACAATCTCGCTGTCAGAGAAATTCATCTGGCAGCCGTAGCTTTCAATGTAAAGTTTCCGCTGCTTGCCAGTATGGCTGTCTAGGCTTACTTTGGTAGCACTAGCGGCGGCTTGTTCTGGTAAGCGCGAATCAATAAAATCTAAATCTAAGATGGGTGCGTGCATAACTCTCCATTAAAGGCTCAAAGATACATAAATTTGATTTCTTATGACAGAATGGCAGTAGATATTTAACCAAAAAGCCCCGCATTTTGGGCGGAGCTTTTTGAATAAGATGATCTCTGATTTGGTTTACCTTTTATTCAACTCAAACCTAAGCCGACCGGTAGTTGATTCATTGAGACAAACAATGCCGTAAATTGTTTCGCCGGGTCCTACCGTTTTATTTAAAATATTGTTGCCAATAAGTTCGTCCTTCATTCTTTTGTTGGCAGAACCAGCTACAATCATATTGTATGCCGAAATGGGGATACCTATGGGTAATGAAACGGAATTTCTGTTCCCATTCATATCATCGATGATAAGATTAAAAGTTAAAAGAGAATACAACAAGTAAATTGGCACGCCCTGTTTTAACCTAAAAGCCGCGGCGGCACCATCTAAGGGAAGTATTTCTCGGGTGCCCATGAACAACCGGCAGTCTTGGTTTATATTAATGGGAGCATCTGTGTTGTTTACTACTTTCACGGAAACCACTTTAATTCCGTTTTTAAGCTCTTTTTTTGCGTATTTTTTATTAGAACGTGCGCTCATCAGGTCAAACGCATAGCCGGTAGAAATGCTGGCGTCATCAGATATCTCCGTGTAGTTATAAAAGACGGTTTCAGGCCTGATGGAATTGTAAGATGACGCACAGCTTCCATAAAATAAGGTTGAAAGTAATAGCACCGGTAAAAGCTTTCTTTTCATTAATAATAAGAATAAATGGTAGAGGTTAAGGTTGGATTAAGATTGAGTTTTTTTGCCCTCAATACTACTCAATTTTGTGCTAAAACGGCAACAATTGCTTCGGCTTTTAAGAGGCATTCTTGGTATTCTTGCTCCGGGTCAGAATCATAGGTAATGGCACTGCCAACATGATAAGAAAGGTAGCCCGTGGCGCCATTGTACAGGAGGCTGCGGATGACAACGTTAAAATCAAAATCGCCGTTTGGCAGGAAATAACCCAAGCTGCCGGAGTAAAGGCCGCGCCGGATGGTTCCTTTAATGGGCTGCGAGATTAATGTGTCTTTCTCTCGTTTCAAGAATCTTTCTGGGCTGGCGCAGAGCAGGAACTTATCCTGCAGTTTTAGAAAGCCAGAGAAGGGCATAGGAGAGGCCTCCATTAATTGCCAAAACGCAGCCAGCGGGTTAAAGTCAGGACTTTGGGCGTAAAATTCCTGACAAAAGTTCACTTCATATACATCGCCTTCTACAATATGATTCTGCAGTTGGCGCACCGTTTTCAGGTATTCTTCTTTGGGAATGCGGGCGGCTGTTTTCGGCCTGTTTTCGGAAAAACAGGCCGAAAACACGCACCTAGAAATAGCTTACTGCTTAATCAGCCGTAGAGTGCTTCTTCTACTGTTCAATTCGGTTGAAACGATGTATAACCCAGGCCGTAACTGGTCGGCAATGTCCAACCCAATTGATAAACTGCCGCTTTGAACAGATATTGTTTTGCTAAGAATTTTCTTACCAGTCTCATCATGAAGTATTAATGTCATCAAACCTGCTTTCTCAGTTACTACCTCCACAGCAATCTGGTCTGTGAAAGGATTCGGATAAAGCTTGATACTATAGCGGTTGTCAAAAGAAGATTTCATGCTCACAGCAACCACTTTACTGTACTCAAAAGCCCCGTCAATATCCACTTGCTTTAGGCGATAGTAAATTGTGGCTCCTTTTGCTGGGGCAGTGTCTTCTGCTTGGTAAGAGGTAAGCGTGGAACTGTTGATTACTTTGCTGTCTATACGGAGCAGTGTTATAAAAGGGCCTTTTTTCAGATCAGTTGTAGACTGTACTTCAAAGTAGGCATTGTCCCTCTCAGTTGCGGTTTGCCAGTTGAGTACTACTTTGTTTGAGATGGCGGCTCCCGTAAAGTGTATTAATGTTACTGGTAGTGGCTCCTCAATGACTGAAAAGGGTAATTGAGTAACCCCACTTTTGGTAAAGACAGCCATTGAACCAGAAGTGGCGCCCACAGGTACGTTAGTGGTCAAACTTCCCGCAGTTTGTTCAAACGTAGCATTTGTTCCGTTAAAGGTAATGGAAGTGACGTTGTTTAAGTCTGTTCCTATAACAGAAACTAGGGTACCAATTGGCCCCGAATTAGGACTTAAGGAGGTTATAACTGGAACTGCTATCTCACCCGTCATTGTCTCAGTGGGAGAGGATGAGTTCTGTGGGTTGGGAGTAGACAGCACGAAGTCAAAGCTATTGTCGTCGCTGTCATAGCCGTTGCCGCTTTCTTCATCCGCGCCATTTGAAGCCATAGTAGCGGACGTAGAGTTTGGGTTTGCCTTCCGTTCTAGGGCATTGTATTGGGTAGTGGCTGGTGCTGGAGAGTTCTCGTACCCTGTGGCTGCGGCAATGTTAGTGGGAGCTTCCTCTCCGCCCCAGCCTACTTTGTCCACGATATATGTGTCAGTAGGGTTGGCACCCGTTACTACGGTGGTGCTACTGGCCAAAAGTATTTTGCCTTTGTAGCCCGAGAGGCTGAGCGATCCGGTAGCGTCGGGGGTAGGAACTGTTGAGACACCCGTGCTTGTAAGCAGCTTAATCAGAAAGTACCCCTTCGCTTTAACAGTTCCTGAGATAGTGTTTGCTGTCCAAGTTGTACCGCTAGGGGATGCGTATTGGATAGACCAATTAGACATATAAATATCAGCGGCGGTGGGGTTGAATAACTCCACGTAGTCAGAGCTGTAAGTAGCACCTGAGTTGCCCGCGCCGCCGTACACCTCACTAATGACTAGATGGTCGGTAAGGGACCTGGTCACGGTAACGGTATAGGTCTTAGTGGTGGAGCCGTTCTGGGCTGTCACCACCGTAGTGATGGTATTATCGCCCAATTTCAGATAAACAGGACCAGATGCATTGCCACTGGCTACAGAAATGCCGTTCACAGTGATCGTGGCGGTTCCGTCGGCACTGGTTGGCGTTACAGTAAGGGAGGAGGTGGCCGAAGAAACGGAGGCAGTATAAACGGTGGTGGCACTCCCAAAAGTAGGTGCTAAGGTACCTGCGCTTAATGTTAGGCCAAATAGGTTGGCGTCAGTGGACTTAGGTGTGGTAAAAGACGTTGTTACTCCGTAAGCGGTGCCGGATGCGTTAATGGCATAGGCCCTCACGTAGTATCTGGTGCCGCTGACCAAGCCTTTGATAGATTGGGAGAACGAGCCAGTTCCGCCCGTTCCAATGGGTGTTTTGACGTGTCCGTTCGTCCCGATGGTTGGAGCCACGGCGGTGGCACTGGCCACGTATACTACACCTCTTTCCGTAACTACAGAACTGCCGGCCGATGTAACATTACCACCTAAGGTGGCGGAGTTCGCAGCAACTACGCTAATTGCTGCAGTAGTGATAGTTGGTAGCACCTCTTCTAGGGCTGAACTTGAGTTCTGCGGGTTTGGCGCCGAGAGAACAAAGTCAAAATTGTTATTATCACTGTCATAACCATTACCCCTCGTAGCGTCGCGTCCACCCGATGCCATAGAAGCGGCGTTGGAAGTTGCGTTGGCTTTTCGCTCAAGAGCATTGGTTGCATTGGTGGTAGGGCCGGGTGAACCCTCAAACCCAGTGGCAGTTACGCCGGAAAAATTATCTGCTACACCCCAGCCCACTTTGTCCACAATGTTCGCGGTAGTAGGATTGGCACCTGTTACTACGGTAGTGTTACTGGCCAATAGTATTTTGCCTTTGTAGCCCGAGACGCTGAGCGTCCCGGTGGCATCTGGAGTAGGAATTGGCAGGGTACCTGTGCTCGCAGCAAGTTTAATCAGAAAATACCCCTTCGCCTTAACGGTTCCTGAGATAGGGTTTGCTGCCCAGGTTGTGCCGCCAGGAGATGCGTATTGAATAGACCAATTAGACATACCAATATCTGAGGCGGTGGGGTTGTACAACTCTACGTAATCAGAAGAATAAATAGCCCCAGCATTGCCCGCGCCGCCGTACACCTCGCTAATGACAATATGGTTAGCTATTTGCCCGTAAGAAACATTACAGAAGAGAACCATAATGAGCAAGGCAAATACATTTCCTTTCGACTTGGGGTGAGTCAAATGAAGCCTAACTTCGGATGAAATTTGAGAGAACGAACCTAGCATATAAATAAGCGTAATTTTTACATTAAAATTTTAAGATTATAACTAAACTCAATAACTATTAATCTTAAAGAAATGGGATTATAATGGCAACCAATATTTTTCCATAAGGCTCGCTTCTAGTTGCTTAACTAGATCTGAAAATTTAAACTCATCTTAAAAATTGAAATTAAAGATTTATAAAATGGTTCCTATACTATTCTGGTTTTTCTGCAAGTTACGATTATAATCGACTCATAATTTAATTAATAATAAGTTGCAAGATTTACAATTATTTTACAAAACCATTATAATAATTAAAATAGCCGGACCGATATAGGATAAATTTTACAATTTAGTGATGAAAATTAAATTTTATAATCTAAATACTACTTTCGAAAACTAGTTTTTTTTTTACTGCTTTAGAGTAAAACTAATATTAATTAAACTATATTAATTTTCTCTAAGAGTTAGGATAAATTTAATTAAAAACATGACTATATCAACTGTTTATTTTTTTAGAGACCAAAAGTGTCTGCTGTAATTGTGACTTATTTACATAGCCATTAATCGCCTGCAATTAGTAAAAGGTCTTTTGAATCTGCAGTACATAAGTCTACCAAAAACGGTAGAGTTTGGCCTGCGCCGCTAGTTAAGGCGGTGGCGGATTTTATAATTAAAGCGTAAATTCAAATTATGAAGCCTCTTAGCAATACCTAGGAAAACTTTTATGCCAAGGATTCTTTCTGGGTTAAGACTGATTTCGGTTTTTTTTATAAAATCAGCCTGTTAATAGGATAGTAACAGACTATTTAGGCTTTTAATTATAGCAACGCTAACAAGCAAGTTCAGCCTTCTATGAGCAAATAATCTTGATCTTTTAAAAAGCCTTACTTGAATACTGAGAAAAACTAGCGTAGGCCGTTACCTGAAAACCCTACAACAAAACTTAAAACATAGCAATGACACCTTCATTATTTTGAGGCTTCTCCTAAAACGGCAACAATTGCTTCAGCTTTTAAGAGACATTCTTGGTACTCCTGCTCCGGGTCAGAATCATAGGTAATGGCGCTGCCAACATGATAAGAAAGGTAGCCCGTGGCGCCATTGTATTGGAGGCTGCGGATGACGACGTTAAAATCAAAATCGCCGTTTGGTAGAAAATACCCCAAGCAGCCGGAATATAGGCCGCGTTTGGTTTTTTCATATTGCTCAATTAATTCCAAAGCGCTTATTTTGGGAGCACCCGTCATACTGCCCGGCGGGAAGGCAGCTTGCAGCGCCTGATAGGAAGTTTGCCCCGACGCAAGTTGAGACGTGACCGTAGAAATCATTTGCCAGACATACTCAAAGCCGTACAATCCAAATATTTCCTCCACTACCACGCTGCCAGTCTCAGCGGTCCGGCTCAAGTCATTGCGGACCAAGTCCACGATCATCATGTTTTCAGCGCGTTCTTTTTCGCTTTCGGCCAGCGCTTTTTTGTTGGCTTCATCTTCGGCAAGCGTGCGACCCCGCCGGATGGTTCCTTTAATGGGCTGCGAGATTAACGTGTCTTTGTCTCGTTTCAGAAATCTTTCTGGGCTGGCGCAGAGCAAGTATTTATCTTGCAGTTTTAGAAAGCCAGCGAAGGGCGTAGGAGAGGCCTCCATCAATTGCCAAAATGTAGACAGCGGATTAAAATCTGGACTCTGAGCGTAAAATTCCTGGCAAAAATTCACTTCATATACATCGCCCTCTACAATATGATTTTGCAGTTGGCGCACCGTTTTCATGTATTCATCTGTAGGAAAGCGGGCGGCGGTTGTCGGGCGCGTTTGGGTTCCTACGGACGCACAACACAACAAATAG